>CAYYBK010000344.1:0-1502 GCA_964470015.1 uncultured Syntrophales bacterium | reverse complement strand
ACAGATTTGATTTTAAAGAAATCCGCGGAACAATTGAGAAAAAAGCACGCGATGCGGGATTCTCGTTTCACTATCAGATAACCTCCCTTGGTTTATGAGATCCGTTTTTACCGAAAAGCTGATTAAACGCACCCGCCTTATTTCAACAGCGACTGATGAACGAGGGCCGCTACGCCCCAGACTCCGAAGCCGGACAACAAAGCCACGGAAAGCGGAAGTTGCTTCTTAAAACAGATATAAGCGGTCAGAAAAAAAAGAAAGGTAGGCAGGATTCCCCAAAGCGCCCCTTTTGAAAATTCCCGCATGATGTGATGATTGCCTTTGCTTTCAAAATACATCCAGATCAGGACAAGCGCGCCGGTAAGCGGCATGACGCCGATCAGGCCGGCAAGGGAAGGGATTTTTTTTCCGACGGCTGTGGCGGCGAGAATTACCGCTACACTGATAATGACCTTGATCAGAAGTTCCATTGTCGTTCTTCCTTTCCGGAATAAGGAAAGAGCACCCGCGAGCAAGCCGTAACTCTTTCCGTACACGCATTCCTTGATTAAACTTTATCTTCACCCAACAGCAGACGATCCAATCGGCGGACTAACGAATAGGCGGGAAGGTCGTAATATATACCGTTATCCGGCCCTTCCTGCGGATTGACTCCCCGTAAAAAAATGTAATAAACACCGCCGAAATGCTTTTCGTAATCATAATTTTTCATTCTTTTTTGCAGATATCTATTCAGCGCAACGGTATAAATTAAATATTGCAGAATGTAGGATGATGCAGACATGGCGCCGCGCAGGGAAGTAGCCGAGTACTGCGCATAACCTTCCCCGAGGTAATTTGATTTCCAGTCCGCCAGATAATACTTTCCATCATTTTCCAAAATCAAATCCATAAAACCCTTTAAATAGCCTTGCGTTACGGGGAAACTGATCTGCTTTTGCAAATCGTTGACGGACGAACTGCCGTCCTCATAGAGACCGGATTCGTCTAGAATCTTAATTATATCTTCTGCCGTTATTTGTCGAAGCGGGAAATAAAATTCCATTTCTTTTTGACAGCTATTGGTCGGCAGCTGCGCTAAAGTAAACTTGTCCAATCCGCGTCCACCCAAAGGAATTTTAAGTAAATTTTTGATCATCGAGAGGATTGCCGGTTGCCAGTTTAAGTTAAAGTTATACTTTGCTAATTTATCATATATATTTGATATTATTGCACTATCATCATGCGTTGCAAAATCAATTTTTTCCAGTATTTCATGCAGCATAATACCCGTAATCGCTCCCCGGGGAAAGCTCAGCATATTCTCCGCAACACCCGCCACCGGCAGAAGCGCGGCCGTATCCACCTGTTCATCGTTTTTATCGCCCCACGTCGTTTCTTCGGGCGGCGGTCTGTTGAGATTCGTAAAATAAGTAAAACTGGCAATTTTCCATGTTCGGTCGATACTGCCGTTGAATTCGCGTCCCGGCAGCATATCTGCTGCTTCTTTTATTGGTGCGATT
>CAYYBK010000343.1:0-1509 GCA_964470015.1 uncultured Syntrophales bacterium | reverse complement strand
ATTTTAATGGCGTTCTCCAGCTGACCGCCGCTGTGCGCTTCCAACGCGCTTAACAAGGCTTTTTCCAGGTTTGCCTCACCGACAATAATATTTACTTCGTTCGTGATGGCCTGCGGATCGGTATTTTTGTAAATGTCCGCATCCTTTTCTATACTCACGGCAGAGGAGAGTTTTGCTTCCAGACTCTGTCGCCGGCGGCGGTCATGTTCGCGTATATCTTTCTGATGATCGCGAATTTCCTGAAAGATAAGATCAGAAAGAGTCAGTGTGGCATTCAGCGCGGCCAGTTTACGCTGAATCGACGGAATAGGCAGCGTAATATCCGACTTATAGATTAGTTCGTGTTCCACTTCCGCCCATGCATCCTGCAGAATCGTGCGCAATTGCACTTCGCAAACGTCCGACGTACAGGGAAGTTTCTGCTTGCCGGGGATGGGGTCTATGGCAATCAGGAGATGAACGGAGTCATAACCGAATTCCCGCACTGCGTAATGCGAGCCTTTCCGTTCCAGCTCGACGACATTGAAATTAACCTTAATCAGGTTCTCCACCGTCTCCAGATCTTCGAGAAACGGACAAATGATGCGCAGACCGAGAACGTCGGTAACCGTTGGTGCGCCGCCATGTTCATCACCGCGATAGTTCTTGATCAGCTTGCTGAAATATGTTTCAAAACGTTTGACGCGGTATTTGATCGTCGGGATAATTCCCTTGGACTCCAAAACGTTTTTCACCATTTGATACACGGAATTGAGCTTTCGTTCATAAACGGCATAAGCCTCTTCGTAAAGGACTTTAACTTTGCTTCTTTCCAAATCTTCGGGCAGCACTAAAGTCGATTGATCAGAAGACATAGGCATTGTTTATACATACAAGGAGTTATTCTTGAGCTATTAATCTTTATCCGGCACCGCATTGCCATGAACATAATCTTCGTAAACCTTTTCCCTGATGAATAAATCATACAACGAGGCGTCAATTTGATTATCAGTTACCATCTTTTCCAAAATGCCCAGCGCTTCCGCTACGCTCTTTCCTTTTTTATAGGGGCGGTCTTTGGCCGTTAACGCTTCAAATACATCGGCGATGGCAATTATTTTGGCCTGCAGGGGAATCTGATCTCCCTTCAAGCCCAGCGGATAACCGCTGCCGTCAATGTTTTCATGGTGGGCAGCGGCATAATCGGCCACATGCCGCAGTTTTCTGGGAAAAGGCAGCCGGGTAAGCATTTCGCTGGTCAGCAAGGCGTGATTGTTAATTATACTGCGTTCGTTCTCCGTAAGCGTACCGCGCCGGATGCACAGGGCGGCGACTTCTTCGTCGGAAAGCAACGGTCTCATCCGCCCGCCGTCAGTCCAGTGCCGCTCGGCGATTTTTTTAATCCGGTTGATCATCTCGTCTCCGAGAAATTCAGCACCTTGATTAACATGTTGCAGGAATCTGTATTCTTCATCCAAAGTCCTGATTTCCGGATCAATCACGGAGAGGATCTCTTCGTTTTTCCCGTCT
>CAYYBK010000342.1:0-1516 GCA_964470015.1 uncultured Syntrophales bacterium | reverse complement strand
GCCAAGCCATATTTTTTTCTGGCGACCGCCGATAATTCTTCCAGCACGGCGAAATCAATTTTAACCTTGGCAATACTGCCGTCGGCCAGAGGAACACCTCCGTGCGTAGTTCCCGTTTGTACGCTGATTTTGCTGATCGGGGCAAGAGATTGTTCGTCTTTTTTGAGTTCTTGCAAATAGCCATCCATGAAGGCCTGTAATTCCTCTACAGTGCTGTTTTTTCCGCCGACTTCGCCGATTTCTCCGCCTACGGAAATCGTAATCGCCGGCGGTTCCAGATCCCTGATCATCGTCGTCAATTCCGCAGCCAGCGTATAATTCGTTTTCTGTTGCTCCTTAACCGTTGCCTTGGTCAAATCAACCAGGGTTGATGTATCAATGTCAATATTATAGAAACCGGCTTCGATTGCCTCCCAGATCAAATTTTTTACCGCTTGTGTTTCCTTCAAGGCATCGGCAGCGAACTTTCCAGGATTAATCTGAAAATGATCTCCTTGCAGAAAAACCGGGCCCTGATATCCTGTTTTTATAGCAGCGGCGGTTACGGCACATGCGTATTCCAGCGGCCGTTGCGCAGTGTAATCTATTTCGGAACGGGCAATTTCAAAGATAAACGGGCCGACCTTGCCTTTAATTGCCGCACGGAAAACAGCCTGCGCGGAATCGTAGGTTATCGCCCGCAGATTAATCGCCGGTACGGTAAATCCTTTTACCTCGCCGCGCCCCATCGCCTCGTAAAGCGTCTGAATGGAAGAGGACAGTATGCCTAAAGCTGCCGCCGCACGGCGAATCAGCCAGCAGGAAGCTTCCCTCGTTGCCTGATCGGGACTGAATACCGCCGTATAGATTAAATCATCGATTAATTTGCTTTTCAGTTTTGCTTCATTCACGATACGGACATCACCGCCATCGAGTTTAATAATCTGTGTGTATCCGTTTTTTAACTGTTCCTTGTTTTCGTAAATCATCAGAGCTCCTTAGTAATTGGATTAATCAAGTTGAAAACAGCTTATCGCCTCGCGTTTTGTATTTCTTCTCCCGAAGATTTCAAAATATTGATTCTGTTTTATCGCTTTGCTTTTCCATAAAATATCCCGGCAGAAAGCGCTTGGCCGCTTGAACTTCGTTAATGCTTCCGATGTAAACCGGCGCGCATTGATCGAGCTTTTCCACCTTTAAAGATAAAATATCATCGTGGCCGTCGGTAGCCATTCCTCCCGCCTGTTCCATAATAAAAGCCATGGGCTGCAGTTCAAACAGGAGCCGCAATTTGCCCTCCGGAGCTTTTTGCAGCGCCGGATAAGTAAATAAACCGCCCTTCTTAATCAGGACTTGATTGATATCGGGCACAAACCCGCCACTGTACCTCAGCTTGTAACCGTTTTCCTCCAGGTTTTCAATGAATTTGAGGTGCCCGGGTATCCAGTCGCGGCGAAGCCCGCCGGGGGAGAAAATGGCGCCTTTTTCGTTCAGGACGATATTCTCTTGGGCAAGGACATACTCACCTTCACGATTT
>CAYYBK010000341.1:0-1532 GCA_964470015.1 uncultured Syntrophales bacterium | reverse complement strand
GCCGGTAAAACAGGTTTTACCGGAACCAAGATCGCCGGATAATGCCAGAATATCACCTTCCTCTAATTTTTCTCCAATCCTGCTCGCAAAGGTAACAGTTTCCTTTGCGCTGCATGTAATTATTTCAATTTTCGATTTTTCCTGCTCCATAAAAACGGCGGCAATCTAGCACTTTTTTATTATTTTTCCAATAAAACAATTGCAGTAGCGTAATCTTTGGTATGAGTTAAACTAAGATGTATTTCCCGAACGCCTCTTTTCTCGATTTCCGTTCTGGCCGTGCCGTGAAGAGCAAGCCCGGGATTACCCCTTTGATCGTGCACCACTTCAATTTCTTTCAGCTTTACGCCCATACCCAAACCGATACCTAAGGCTTTTAAAAATGATTCTTTCGCCGCAAATCTTGCTCCATAGTTAATGAAGGCCTGAAGATGCTTTTCGCAATAATTTATTTCACCGGGAGAAAAAATCCGGTTGAGAAATTTTGGCCCCCACTTGTTGATAATTTTCGCCAACCGATCATTTTCCACCAAATCTATTCCGATACCGCAGATCATCTTCCACCTTCTATGAATGGAGCAGCGCATCGGCAACGGCAACAACCTTTTTCATTGCGGCAACATCATGGACACGAACAATATGAGCCCCGTTTAATATCGCCGCAACAACCGTAGCCGCCGTACCTTCAATTCTTTCCTGAGGTGCGTCACCCGTTACATTACCGATAAATGATTTGCGCGACGTTCCAAGCATTATCGGCAAGCCTAAAGTTCTCAATTCGGCAAGTCTCCCGATAATGCGGTAATTGTCCTCGGATGTTTTCCCGAAACCCACGCCCGGATCAACGATCAGTGCCGCCCTTTCGATTTCCGCGGCAGTGGCTTTATCGACACATTTTCCCAGAAACGATACTATTTCGCCCATCAGGCTTCCGTATGTTAAATTTCCTTTTTGCATGCTCGCCGGCGTACCACGCATATGCATGAGTATCAACGCCGTCCGATTGTTTCTTACAACCTGCAACATTTTTCTGTCTTTATGAAGAGCGCTTATATCATTGACTATTTCGGCACCGGCAGCAATGGCCTCCCGGGCAACAACCGCCTTGGTCGTGTCGATGGAAATTGGTATTTCAGCCTTTCCGGCAATCCCGCGGATGACGGGAATAACCCTTCTTAATTCCTCTTTTGCCGGAACAGCCGCAGCACCAGGCCTTGTTGATTCTCCGCCGATATCGATAATGTCGGCGCCTTCCGCGATCATTTGCAATCCATGATCAATTGCTTTTTGCTGATTATAAAAAAGCCCTCCGTCAGAAAAAGAATCGGGAGTTATATTCAAAATCCCCATGATCCGGGTTTTTTGACCTAAAGTAATTTCCCGACGTGCTGTTGTCAGAATGAATTTACTTGTGGTTATATGGTTGAGAACATTCCGCATATCTTGCGAAATTTTAGCAAGACCGAAAGGCTGTTTTTCGATTTTTCCGGCCAGTGCCTGGATTTGCTTGACAGTGCCCATAATTAAAACAT
>CAYYBK010000340.1:0-1534 GCA_964470015.1 uncultured Syntrophales bacterium | reverse complement strand
AATGGTGTTACAATACAAGGAGATGTACTTTCCGTAAGTCCATACCAGTTGTGAATATAAATTCCGGTTTCATCCTGAAATTTTTTCACAACACTTTGAGGAACAGCAGCACCGCCGCTTGCTGCTTTCGTCAAAGAAGACATGTTCCGCTTCTTGAAATCCGGATGCTCCCTTAAGGCGATATAAGCAGTAAGCGGCGCAACCATGAAAGAAGCTTTCCATTTTTCGATCAAGCGGAGCACTTCGTCCGCTTGAAAACGGAACATGGCAATAACAGGAATGCCAAGCATGGCAGCTAATGCCACATGAAGAATACCTCCCGTAACATGAAAAAACGGGGCAATGGCCATTATCTTGTCGGTATCGCCAAGCCCTGCTGCATATTTGCCGACTAATGACGAAAATACGATGTTACGGTGAGTATTCATGGCACCTTTGGGAGGGCCGGTGGTGCCTGAAGTATAAGTAAGATAACCTATATCATCCGGCAAAAGTCTATCATTTCGGGCCTTCTTTCCTTCATATTTTTGGAGATAGTTTTTAAAATCAATCGTTTCGGGAAAGTGCACTTTTTTTGAACCAGCCAGCATTATAGGTACAGGTCGATCCGCGGCCAGAAAATCAAGCTCCGATGTTGTAAACGCTGCTTTTAGATTTGTTTTCCCAATCAGGCCCTCAATCTGCGGATAGCAGGATTCCATGGTGATAATTATTTTCGCCCCGGAATCTTTACAGTAGAATTCTATCTCCCTGTTTTTGTACATCGGATTAATCGGAACCGCGATGCATCCAGCTTTCCACACGGCATACAAACTCATCAAATACTGCGGCATATTTTGCAGCTGGATGACAATTCGCTCACCCCTGCTTATTCCCAGTGCTTCCAGACCGGCAGCTAAAGCATCGGCTGCTGAGTTAATCTGCCGGTATGTCATGGTCCCGTCGAAATAATGCATCGCCGGCGCATCGGGACATCGATTCACTGTAGCCTCAAATACATCCAGCGCAGAGACAGAAGGTATTTCAATATTTTTAGGGTATCTAGCTGGATAAAGTTTCAGCCATATTTTTTCGCTATCGATATTTGAATTTGCCATGCTGGAACCTTTCATTTTTTAATACCGGCCAGATGTTTGACCAGTTCGATTTTTGATTTCACATCATAGTTGCTTCTGATTCCGATCATCTCCATGATGGGCGAACCGCCGCCGTGAACTCCTGCATACTGCCAAACGCCGGACCAGGCGGAGCAAGAAAAATCGGAAATGAAGCGGAATAGCCTGTGCTGGTCTTCCGCGCTGATCCCCGGCTTCCGCATACTGTATTTATCCAGAACACCCTTAATCTCTTTGTTGAAGAAATCTTCTTCATACGGCATGGTCGCCGGCCAGCCGCCGGCTGTCGCCGCCAGAATGTCGTATTCGTGATATATATTGACACCGGCATGATAGCGTCCGGCATTACTGTACATAAAATTAGGTTCAAAAGTTCCGGAAGATGATTTCGTTCCGGTTACGGCGGAGGCAATCCCGGC
>CAYYBK010000339.1:0-1536 GCA_964470015.1 uncultured Syntrophales bacterium | reverse complement strand
TTTGGCAATATACCCATCTCTGTAAAAGTCGGCAATAATTTTTCTTACCGCCCGTTCAGTAATCCCTATTACAGAGGATATTTCATTAGCTGTTATCTGCGGATATAGTGCCAAATATTTTAAAACTAAAGCGTGATTAGTTAAAAAATTCCAATTAGCAGACATATTCACCCTTTCATTATATTGTAGCCATTAAAAAAACCGCTACTTGAAATAACAAACATTTCAGATAGCGGCCCGACCATCTAGTCCCTCCAGAAAAACTCATTTCTGGACCCACAATAATATTCAATTGTTAGTTATTCCTTACTTCATAATATACAAATTGTCAAGCAAAATAACAGCAGCTGGCCCCCCGCGCGACGGGAGTTGAACAAACAGGATAATATATTGTATTAACGTTAGAATCACCTATGCGGTCTTTCTGCATACACAGTAATATACCACTAACAAAGGAATTCCGCCACCTTTACAGCGATAGGAGAAATGTATAAAGGCACTTTATTGCGGATCGGCAATAGCGCTTGGGAAATTGCGCAAATCTTCTGAAAAAGCTGCAAAATTGTCCGGTGTGATAATTACTGAACAAACTTAAGGAAAACTTTACATAAAAGTCTTTAATCCTCTGAATAGCCGAGAAACGCTTTTACTAGACAATTCTATCATTTTCGCTAGTCATATTTAGCAGGCGTGATGAAAATTGAGCATTAAGAGATCTGCCTGTTTTCTTGTTTATGCAGGTAATCCGGTTTGGCCTGTCCGCATTATTTTCGGGGTTATCCGGGCTGTTTTAACAGCTATCGTTGGGAAAATCATAAATTGTCGATATCGGCTGCTATTCAAGGACAAGGGATCGTCTTCTTGTCCGCCGTGGGAAAAGATGCTAGGATAAAGCAAAAAATTACGAGGAGAAACAATGAAAATTCGCAATATTTTTTTATGGATAGCGTTTGTTTTATTCTTTTCCGGTTCTTTTTCCTTCGCCGCAAACTGGCAGTTAAAGGATATGGGTGTTGGTATTTACGACACAGCCGAGTACGACAAAGTGTTGCGGGTAGTGGAAAAACGCAACAACAACGACTGGTCGATGAAGGAGCTTCTTGACAGAGGTGCATTTCGGGGACACGGCAAGGTTTTCGGAGCGTGGCTGGTCGGACCTCCGGTGAATACGTATTTGAATAAAAACGGGGTTCCGGAATACGGCTACAAGTATCGCCTGACCGATCCCCGAGGTAACTCACTTCTTCAGGGTCCGGGCGGATTCTATATGCCGGGCTTTACAACGGTATTCATCAATGCCGGACTGCCGGGCAGATGGAAAATCGATTTTATGCTCTGGCAGCGTAGTAACGAGCGGGTAACACCGATCGGTTCTCTTGAGTTTACGATTACCGAAGAGGACAAACCAAAACCTCAAACGGGCTGGCGGTTGAAGGACATGGGAATAGGCATTTATGACGATGCGGCTTACGATACGGAACTGCGGGTAGTGGAAAAACGCAACAACAACGACTGGTCGATGAAGGAGCTTCTTGA
>CAYYBK010000338.1:0-1563 GCA_964470015.1 uncultured Syntrophales bacterium | reverse complement strand
ATGGGGGTTGGTAGACATTTTTCGCCGGCATCATCCGGATGAACCCGGACAGTATACTTTTTTTGATTACCGGGTGCGGGATGCCGTAGAAAGGAAATTAGGGTGGCGCGTTGACCATATTCTGGCCACGGCGGAACTGGCCGGTCGCTCTTATGGCTGTCAGATCGATTTGTCGAGCAGAATGAAGGAAAAACCGTCCGATCATGCAATCGTTTATGCCGAATTTAAAGGTAATTAAAAATGGATAAAACTGATGAAATCAGGCGCATTAATCTGGAAATATCTCTGAAATTCAGTAAAATTGAACGGCAGCTTAAGCAAGCGAAAGACATCGCCGGGCTTTTTGAAATTTTGTTTGCCGGTATCGAAATAGAGTTTGCCGTTCCTTTCGTGTGGTTGACCCTGGTGGACAGCGATAATGCCGCCCCTTTGATTGCAGCGACCAAATCTTCGGGTGTGCTGGTAAATCGGCTCAGTGTGGTTTCACCGGATTTATTTGCGCGTCTTCTTCCCGCCGGTATGCAACCGGTGCTGGCCAATAGGGAATTGCCGCCCTATTATAAATTGCTGCCGCCGGCCAATAAATATTTTGTCAAATCGCTGGCAATTGTCCCCTTGAAATTTCGCGAAGAAATTGTGGGCAGTTGGAATAACGGCGATGTCGCGAGGGAACGCTACGAACCGCAGATGGAAACCGGCCTGTTGCAGAAACTGGGGCAGGAAGTGTCTCTGCGTCTTGATGATCTTGCTGCTGCAAAAAAAATATGACTTAACGGTAAATAGAAAACATAAAAAACCCTCCCGGCTTTTCGTCTGCAGGAGGGTTTTTTTATACCTGTAAGAGGGGGAATGGATTCAACTGACCAAAGTTTTCAGGGCATCGACGACCGGGGCCGTAAAAAGGGCGATCAGAAAAGTATAAAGGGCGAACGACCCGATTGCTTCGCTTAGGTAAAGTTTGGCATATTTCTGCTTCAATGAAACGATAATCAGTCCACCGACAATCAGACAGCCCAGATGAAAGTAAGGGAAACTGCCGCCGGCGGTGGCGCTGAACTGGGCATAGCCGAATGACGCTGTCGTTAAGACCACAAAAGCCACCAAAAGGATTGTCTGCAACATTCTTTTCATAAAAATCGTCCTCCTCGCAACTGACCTGGCATCTTTTGCCTGTTTTTTATGAAATAAACGTGCCAAATATCACCGGCAGACGAGCGATATTTGTAATTCATTGAAATGTAATGATAAATTTATTTTTAGCGGGTGATTTGTTTTTCCGGCGCCATTCGCTGCCGGGTGCATCTGTTGAAAATAATGTTAAATGCCGGGGAAAAAATTAAAAGGAATATTTAATGGCTGTGCGAATTACAGATATGATCGTGTGATATATTTATCATCAGATCACCTCTTCTGCGGGATAATTTCAATCCAATAGTCGTCCGGGTCTTTGATAAAATAGATGCCCATTGACTTATTTTCGTAGCATATGCAATCCATCTTTTTATGGTGGTTATAAGCCGCCGGGAAATCGTCTACTTTAAAAGCCAGATGGAATTCATTATC
>CAYYBK010000337.1:0-1564 GCA_964470015.1 uncultured Syntrophales bacterium | reverse complement strand
GCATCCGCGCTGCGCATCTGCGGCGGTATCTTCACCAAGATCGCCGATATCGGTTCCGACCTCATGAAAATAGTTTTCCACCTTCCGGAAGACGATCCGAAAAATCCCGGTGTTATTGCCGACTGTACGGGCGACAACGCCGGTGACAGCGTTGGGCCGACCGCCGATGGTTTTGAAACTTACGGCGTTACCGGTGTTGCGCTTATCACTTTCCTGGCGCTTGCCTTGGCCGGCAACCCGGAAATGGGCGGCAAACTAATCATCTGGATTTTTGCCATGAGAATTCTCATGATTCTGACTTCGCTGGTCTCCTACTTCATCAATGACGGTATCAGCAAGGCGGCTTTTTCCGGTAAAAAAGATTTCAATTTCGAACATCCGCTGACCAACCTGGTTTGGATTACCTCTATCGTATCCATTGTCGTCACTTTCATCGCAAGCTATGTACTTTTGGGTGATCTGGGCGATAAATACACGGGCCTTTGGTGGGCTTTGGCCATCATCATCAGTTGCGGAACAATAGCCGGCGCGCTGATTCCGGAATTCACCAAGATATTTACCAGTACTTCCTCCCGCCACTGCGAAGAAGTTGTTAACGCTTCCCGTCAGGGCGGTCCTTCGCTGAATATTCTCTCCGGTTTTGTAGCCGGTAATTTTTCCGCGTTCTGGTTGGGATTGGTTATCGCGTTCTTGATGTTCATTGCTTATCTTGTTTCTAAAAACGCGGCCGTTGTCGCTTTAATGCCTGCGGCATTTATCTTCGCCGCACCGGTCTTTGCTTTCGGTCTTGTCGCTTTTGGTTTCCTGGGCATGGGGCCGGTAACAATCGCGGTGGACAGCTTCGGACCGGTTTCTGACAACGCGCAATCCATCTACGAGCTTTCCATGATCGAATCGCGCGCTGATGCCAAAGATATCGTTAAGAAAGAATACGGTATCGATCCTGATTTCGAGTTGGCCAAACATTATCTGGAATCAGGCGACGGAGCCGGCAATACCTTTAAAGCCACGGCTAAACCGGTTTTGATCGGCACTGCTGTTGTCGGCGCCACGACGATGGTGTTCGGCATCATTATCTTGCTGGAAGGTCTTTTCGGTAACGTAATTCAGAAACTTTCCCTGGTGCAGCCGGAAATCATCCTGGGCCTGATTATGGGCGGCGCCGTTATTTACTGGTTTACGGGTGCTTCCACACAGGCTGTTACCACCGGTGCTTATCAGGCCGTCGTTTACATCAAGCAAAACATTAATCTGGATAAAACAGAAGCTTCCATCAGCGACAGCAAAGAAGTTGTCAAGATTTGCACGCAGTATGCACAGAAGGGGATGATTAATATTTTCATCGTAATCTTCTTCATGTGCCTGGCCCTGGCGTTCTTTAATCCCTATTTCTTCATCGGTTACCTGGTCGGTATCGCATTCTTCGGTTTGTATCAGGCGATATTCATGGCCAATGCCGGCGGATGTTGGGATAACGGTAAAAAAATCGTCGAAGTCGATCTGAAAATGAAGAACACTCCGCTGCATGAAGCCACTGTTGTCGGCGACACCGTAGGCGACCCGT
>CAYYBK010000336.1:0-1564 GCA_964470015.1 uncultured Syntrophales bacterium | reverse complement strand
AGCATCGTCAGTTACTTTTATAATAAAGCGAAGAAAGACAAGGATGAATCAATTCGCTCCCTCTCCGAAGATGATTTCCGTTATCCGGGACCGAAGCCGCAGACAAAAGAAGCGGGGCTGGTCATGCTGGGAGATGTGGTGGAAGCTTCATCGCGCACGCTTACCAATCCGACGCCGGCCCGAATTCGTTCACTTGTAAGAGAAAGGATTGGCCGTATCTATGCCGACGGACAGCTTGACGATTGCGAATTAACCTTAAAAAATTTAAATACCATAGCTGAAACTTTCACCAGGATACTTACCGGAATTTTCCACCATCGCATTGATTATGCTGAGCACGAACAGAAAGAAGGCAACGGTAGAAAAGAAAGCAATGAAAATACAAATCGGAAACAATCAGAAGAACTTCAAACTGAATAAGCGGCGTATACGCAACACCACCAAGACCATGCTACAGCAGCTGGATTGCCGGGACAAGGAAGTAAGTATTTCTTTCGTCGATGACCAGACTATTCAGCGGTTAAACTTGCATTATCTGAATAAGAATAAACCAACCAATGTTCTTTCCTTTTCTTTGCAGGAGGGAGAATTCAACAACATAAATCCCGGAATATTGGGCGATATTGTTATCTCCGTGGATACAGCACAAAGAGATGCCGCCGCAGGTGGTCTTTCCGTGGAGCAGGAAATTGACTTTTTGATCATTCACGGGCTACTGCATCTGCTCGGGTACAATCATGAAAACACCACCAAAGCAGAAACGGCAAAAATGCAAAAAAAAGAAAAATATTTATTCGGATTATTGGTCTATCCGGAAAAGACGGAGCGCCACGTTTAAAACCGTGCAAATATAATCAATTATACTGTTTTTTAGATTACTAAACGGGATATCTTGTCGACATCGCCTTTTTATTCGGCAGAATTACCGGCAGGGAGCTTTAATACCTGACCCGTCCGAATGGAATTACTCTTTAAATTATTCGCTTCCTTAATTTGAGCTACCGGTACATCAAAACGCTTGGCAATGATTAAAAGCGTATCCCCTTTCTTGACTTTATACGACTGCCTTGCCTCCGCCAAGGTGCTGCGAGTTTTGCTGGTTTTTGATCCGGATTTCTGTTTCGCTGTGATGCGGGTAGTCCGGATGATGGGAATTCTCAGCTTTTGTCCGGTAACGAGACCTTTTTTCGTACTGATATTGTTATATGATAGTATTGTCGCGGAGGATACTTTATACCTTTTGGCTATGGACGCGATTGTCTCACCTTTTTTTACATGATGTTTTGCAAAAACAATACGACTGGATGCAAAACGTGGTTTTTCACTTTCCGGTATTTCGCCGGCAACCAAATTGAACGAAGAAACGCACTCGACGGGAATTTTCAGATCGTACTCTTTATCCGGAGTAACCTTGTAGCGCAATTCCGAATTCAATAGATTTAATATATCCTCGGATATATCAATGCGGGACGCAATATCCTGGAGTCTCATTATTCTATTGACCTTAACAACCTCGTAAGGAATAGGTTTCTGCTGTGCCGCACCCAAATCCATTCCGTATTTC
>CAYYBK010000335.1:0-1595 GCA_964470015.1 uncultured Syntrophales bacterium | reverse complement strand
CAATATCATTGTTTTTCTGCTTATAGCGCTCCAAAAATATATATTCGGCATCTAAAGCGCGGCCCGTTTTTATATAACTAAAGCCCAACAGCTTCTTGGCATCAGGATAATCAGGTTTTAATTGCAAAGCATTCAAAAGACTTTGCGAAGAAAGATAATAATTTTTATTTTTGAAATGACTTAACCCTTCCTTATAATAATCGGCACTATCTTTGGTAAAAAAAGCGGCATTCAGATTGCCGTTTGTTACAGCAAAAAAAATGATTGCAAAAATTACAGACACCAAAATCAAAGATGAACGATTCATTCTCATAAATTACTCTCCTTCCCGGCCTTAAAATAAATTTATCGTGGAAATAAAATTTAGCGTGCCAATTATCATTTCCGGTTCTCGATGATGGACATCAGGATGACATCGTTAAATTTTCCTCCGGAGAAGATGGCACTCCGGAGAATCCCTTCCGTCTGAAAACCGCATTTTTCAAAACATTTTATTGCCCGTTCATTATACGCCAAAACAGTCAGCCAGATACGCCGGAGGCCCAACTCGGAAAAACCGTATTTTAACATCAGCCTTGTAACCTCCGAACCGATTTTTTTCCCCCAGCATGATTTATCGCCGATGAAAATACCATATTCGGCGGAACGATTTTGCCAATCAATTTTGCGGAAAAATGTATTGCCGACATAGAGGTTCTCCGCTTTAACGGTTATCGCCAATTCCAATAATCCAGTAGATATTGCGGGATAAGTCGCAAGAAGTATTTCCTCTTCCACCTGCCTGTAGGGAACAGGCAGGGATTTGCCCAGGTAAAGAAGGTTGAATTCCGGGTCAATAAACCAATTATAACGCAAGTACGCATCAGATAAACTGGAGGGGCGCAAGAATATAAGTTCACTATTGATCATATATATTTAATATTTACTGCGCTGGGCAATGATATGTTTTTATTTTTCGCTTTATAGCAGCAATACTGATAATTTTCCACAGAAACATAATCATCATAAAACATTGTCTGAAAAGAAAGTTAACGCATAAATTTCATTAATCATGCGTTGGCGGTTAAACGCAACGGTCGTTTTTTTATTTTTCCCGCATTATATACGAGAAGGCGCATTCGGGAAACGATTTCGGCTGGCATCCCTATCCGGCCGGCGATTGTTTTATCGTTTGGTTCCAGCGCCAGCTGTGAAAGGACGGCATCAAGAACAGGGAAAGTGAGAACTTTACGAATCCGGCTGAACGCATCCATTTGTGCGGGGCTCCAGTTTACATCTTCCTGCACCGGTTCCCCCTGGACAAGCCAGAAGGCAATGTCTTCCAAATCCGTTTCGCCGTGCCAGAACCCGCCCGATGGCTGCTGCTTGATTACGTCCTCGGCAGTACCCAGATATCTGGCCAGGGCAAATATCTGACTTTTATAAAGATGGGCGATTGGACCCAGATGCCAGGCGCCGTCACCCAGAGGAAGAAAGAATCCCAGTTCATATTCCGTCCTATTGGAAGTTCCCACAACCATGTAGCCTCTTTCCACATATGTGGAAAAGACCGCCGTTCTCAACGAGCTTTTTATGCGTGCGGGATCAAGCAAACC
>CAYYBK010000334.1:0-1597 GCA_964470015.1 uncultured Syntrophales bacterium | reverse complement strand
ACTGGGCCAAATCAAGTTTGAGAGTTCCGGCAACCTGTTTCATTGCCTTAACCTGAGCGGCGCCGCCGACGCGGGACACCGACAAACCAACGTTGATCGCCGGACGGATACCGGAGAAGAAGGAACTGGGTTCCAGATAAACCTGACCATCGGTAATGGAAATAACGTTGGTGGGAATGTATGCGGAAACGTCACCGGCCTGAGTTTCAATAACCGGCAGCGCCGTCAGTGATCCGCTCCCCAGTTCTTTACTGACACGGGCGGCCCGTTCCAGAAGTCGTGAATGATTGTAAAAAATATCGCCGGGGAAAGCTTCGCGTCCGGGAGGACGGCGCAAAAGCAGAGAAATCTGCCGGTAGGCTACGGCCTGTTTGGACAAATCATCATAGATAATCAAAGCATCCTGGCTGCGGTCACGGAAATACTCACCGATGGAACAGCCGGCGTAAGCGGCAACGTATTGCAGGGTCGCCGGATCTGAAGCGCAACCGGCCACAACACAGGTATAGGACATGGCGTCATGTTTTCTTAAATTTTCCACAACCTGGGCCACGGTGGATTTTTTCTGACCAATGGCAACATAAATACATTTAACGCCGGTATCTTTTTGCCGGATGATCGCATCGACGCAAATTGCCGTCTTACCGATTTGCCGGTCGCCGATGATCAGTTCTCGCTGTCCGCGCCCGATCGGCGTCATGGCATCAATTGCCTTTAAACCCGTGTACATGGGTTCATTAACCGGCTGACGCTGAATAACGCCGGGAGCAACCATTTCGATACGGCGGTATTCCTTGGTTTCAATCGGTCCTTTGCCGTCCAGAGGCCTCCCTGTTGCATCAATGACGCGGCCGAGCAGTCCTTCACCGACCGGAATCTGCGCAATCTTTCCGGTTCTTTTGACTATATCGCCTTCCTTAATATGCGTAACTTCACCCAAAACCGCGACACCAACATTGTCGGCTTCCAGATTGAGCACCATTCCTAAAATGCCCCCGGGAAATTCCAGAAGTTCCATGGCCATCGCATTTTGCACACCATAAACTCTGGCAATGCCGTCGCCGACGGATAAGACTGTTCCCGTCTCGCTTATATCCAGCTTTTTTTCATAGCTTTTAATTTGCTCAGAAATAATTTGACTGATTTCTTCCGCCTTAATTGTTTCCATGCCTTATCTTGCCTCCCCTAAGAGATTCCTCATATTGTTCAATTGATTTTTGATGCTGCCGTCGTAGAGTGTATCGCCAACCCCGATAACAATTCCTCCTAAAAGGGCAGGATCTTTTTCCACTGTCATTTCCACCTGTCGCCCGGTTAATTTTTCCAGGCTGGAACTGATGTAAGATTGCATTCCGTCAGAAAGAGGAAAAGCGGTCTTCAAATTGACCCTTACTTTTTTCAGCGATTCATCCATCATCTGCCTGTAACAGTTTTCAATATCCGGCAATAAACCGATGCGTTGCTTATCAACAAGCAGCTTTAAAAAATTGACTGTCATATTGGAGAGCTGAAGTTTGTCGAGTATCTTTTCCACAACACTTTTTTTGACTGCCTGCTCAAAAACAGGATTGGCCAAAAACACCCGCAAGGCTCGATC
>CAYYBK010000333.1:0-1607 GCA_964470015.1 uncultured Syntrophales bacterium | reverse complement strand
GAACTTTCCCCGGCGCATTGCCACAACATATATCAATGCGGCCGTTCACAACATCTACCAGGGATTCGTCCAGCGGGTGCAGCAATTTTTGCAGGAAATTCAAATGAATGTTCCTGTTTATATTCTGAAAGCCGACGGCGGCACGATTTTAATCAATCAATCCAGCGCGTATTCCGTTTTGACCATCCATTCCGGACCGGCAGCCAGCATCATGGGTGTTTTGGCTACAGCCGACATAAAAGAAGACGCGGTTGCACTGGACATCGGCGGCACAACAACCGATATTTCTGTTTTCGCCGAAGGCGTCCCGCTTCTCGAGGCATCCGGTGTAGCAATCGGCGGGCAAAAAACATTGATCCGCGGCTTGTACACAAAATCAATCGGCATCGGTGGAGACAGCGCGGCGTGGATAAAAAACGGCAATCTTTTCGTAGGTCCGGAACGGGAAGGCCCGGCGGCCGCCCTGGGCGGAGCATTTCCAACGCCGACAGACGCCATGATCGTTTTGGGGCTGGCGGCAATCGGCGACAAGCAGAAAGCTGTGGACGCCATTCAGCGCCTGGGATCGCAATTGAATACGGATACGGTTGCAACGGCCCGGATGATTATGGATAAAACGATAACGGTAATTGCCGACACGGTGCGCAGAATATTGGAAGAAGTCAATGATAAGCCGGTTTACACGATTCACGATTTTCTGGAAGGTAAAACGATCAGGCCCCGCATCCTTTACGTTGTCGGCGGTCCGGCCGCCGCAATCGCACCCGGTGTCGCCGCGCTGCTCGGTTACCCTTACAAAATACCCGAACACTCCGAAGTGGCCAACGCCCTCGGCGCAGCACTCGCCCGCACAACGGCGGAAATCAACGTCCTGGCCGATACGGAAAAAGGCGAATTGACCATCAGCGAAGAAGGACTTGTGAAAAAAATACCGCGCAATTTTTCTCTGCGCGGTGTAATCGAAGCCGGCAGGGAAGCTCTCCGCGACAGAGCCCTCAAAATGGGTGCCAACTTAAATGAATTGGAAATGGAAGTAACGGAAGAGCAGGAATTCAATATGATCAGGGAATTTCATACGACGGGGAAAAATATTCGCGTTAAGATTCAAATCAAACCTGGTTTGATTACAAACGGTGTCGCAAGGAATCATTAAATGACGGAAAAATTAAAAAAAACAGGTCTGATTTTCTTCCCGGCATTTGACTGGGCGATCTCCGAAACCCATCCGGAAAGAGAAGAGCGGCTTCTCTATACCCAGGATCAGGTTTTTGAAGAAGGCCTGCTGGATTTGGACAACATCACGGAATTTAAACCAGGCATCGCCACTTACGATGACATCAACCGTACCCATATCTGTGTTCCCGACGCCAAAAGCCTGACAACACAGTCGCATTTGATCTCCGCGGGCGGCGCCATTACCGCCGCCCGGAAAGTAATGACCGGAGAAGTTGATAACGCTTTCGCGCTTGTCCGGCCGCCGGGCCATCACGCCATGCTCGTCGCCCACGGAGCACGCGGCTTCTGCAACATCAATATCGAGGCCGTCATGGTCGAATATATTCGCAAGCATTTCGGCGTCAAGAAAATCGCCATCGTCGATACGGACT
>CAYYBK010000332.1:0-1608 GCA_964470015.1 uncultured Syntrophales bacterium | reverse complement strand
AGCACTACGCGGTTGCGTTTGTCGCGCAGCAGCTGAATGAATTCCTTGCGCACCAGTTCCCTGATTCTCAGCCAGCTCATAGTCCTTCCTTTTTCAGCAGGATATAATTGACGGTTGTGAAGAATGCGGAAATCAGGGCCAGAATGAGCATGCTTGGCCATAAATAATCGAAGCCCATATTTTTTAGATAGATGCCGTTCAAAATATCGATGAAGTATGTTGCCGGGACGATATATGTCAAAAGCTGCAGGAAAGGCGGCATATTGACTACCGGAAAAACGAAGTTGGAAAGCAAAAGAGAAGGCAGGTAAGTGGTTAAAATAGCCGTCTGGTTGGCGAGCAGCTGGGATTTGGTGGCGGTGGAGATCAGCAGGCCCAGCGAGAGGGCGACGGCCAGATAAAGCGAACTGGCTACAAGCAATAACCAGAAATTCCCCTTCATGAGGACGCCGAAAAGCAGCTGCCCCAAAAGGACGGCTACTAAGACATCGGTCAGCCCGATGATGAAATAAGGAAAGGCTTTCCCGAATAAAAATTCACCGGCTTTCACCGGCAATGATTTGATTGTTTCCATGGTGCCGTTTTCATATTCACGCGCGATGATCAACGATGTCAGGAGAGCCCCCACGATCATAATAATGATGGCGATCAAGCCGGGAATGATAAAATTGCGGCTCTCCAGCTCTTCGTTGAACCAGATACGGCTGCGACCGTTCACCGGTGGTTTGATCTCTTCCCGACCCTGTCTGTTCAGGAAATTGAACAGCAGTTTCTGGTTATACTGTTCCGTAAAGGCCAGCAGATAACCGCGGATGATGCCGGCAAAGTTGGGATCGCTGCCGTCAATCAAAATCTGCAGCGTCGTTTCGCGGTCCGCGCGGATGTCTCTGGTGAAATCCGCCGGAATAATTATCGCCACTTTTGTTTCATCCCGGTCGATGTATGTTGTTGCCGCGTTGGTGTCGGAAAGGCTGGCGCTGATGTTAAAATAAGATGAAGCATCAAGCTTGCGGATGAAATCGCGGCTGCCGTCGGACCGGTCATAATCGACGACGACCGTTTCCACATTATCGACATCCAGGCTCAGAGCATAGCCGAAAAGGATAATCAGCATCAGCGGGATGATAAATGCCAGGTAGAGGCTGCGATAATCACGGATGAGGTGATAAAATTCCTTGCGGATAACGGCTTTGATTCTTAAACGGTTCAAATCTTTATTCCCTTATTGCATGGTTGTTGTTTCCCGCTTCGTCGGATGGCTTCATGAGTTTGATGAATGCATCGTTTAAATCGGCACGCGGATCGGCGGGGCAGGCTGCCGCAATGATTTCCGCCGGAGATCCGGCGGCAACGATATTACCCTGGTTCAGCATGACGATTCTTTCGCAAAACCGCGCCTCATCCATATAGTGTGTCGTCACGAATATCGTTATTCCTTCCCGGGCGAGCTGCCGGATAAAAGTCCAGAAATGCCGGCGCGTGACGGGATCGACGCCGGAAGTCGGTTCGTCCAAAAAAAGAATCTCCGGCTTATGCATGAGTGAACAGCCGAGCGCCAAACGCTGCCGCCAGCCGGGCGGTAAGTCGCGTGTCAGGCGGTTCTGGGCC
>CAYYBK010000331.1:0-1609 GCA_964470015.1 uncultured Syntrophales bacterium | reverse complement strand
ATCAGAATCCTGTTTTTCGATCGATTGTACTTCATCTTCGCTGTTGGCATGGATTTCCTCTTCATTTCCGTCATCCGGATGCGCCTCCTCCAGCAGAGGATTTTCCTCCATTTCCTGATTGATGGTATCAACAAGTTCCAGCCGGGACAGCTGCAGGAGTTTTATCGCCTGTTGCAGCTGGGGCGTCATAATCAATTGCTGGGACAGTTTAAGATTTTGTTTTAATTCAAAAGCCATATTCAACAATCTTCTTCTTTTAAATATTACAAACTAAAATCTTCACCGAAATAAAATTTTCGGGCCAATTCACTGGCGGCTATCGTTTCGGGGTTTCCTTCCACCAGTATCGTGCCCTCATTAACGATATACGCACGGTCGCAGCAGGAAAGAGTCTCCCGCACGTTATGGTCGGAAATAATAATTCCTATTCCTTTTGCTTTTAATTTAGCAATTATTTTCTGAATGTCAGCAACAGCGAGCGGATCGATACCGGCAAAAGGTTCGTCCAGCAGAATATATTTCGGCGATGTAACCAAAGCCCTTGTAATTTCTACTCGTCTTCTTTCTCCGCCGGAAAGGGAATAAGCATGGTTTTTTGCCAATGCGGTCAAATCCAATTCGCCAAGCAATTCCCGTAGTTTTTCATTTCTTTCCTCCGGGGTCATGTCAATGGTTTCCAAGATCGACAAGATATTCTCCTCCACCGTCAGCTTGCGAAAAATCGATGGCTCCTGCGGCAGATAATTAAGCCCCCGGCGGGCCCTTTTGTACATGGGATATCTCCCGATATCTTCCCCATTGAGGAATATTTCCCCATCGTCAGGTTTAATCAAACCGACGATCATATAAAAAGTCGTCGTCTTACCGGCCCCATTGGGCCCTAATAATCCGACAACTTCACCCGGATAAATAGATAAATCAATCTTATTGACCACTTTCCGCTTGTTGTAAATTTTAGTTAAACCCTTTGCCGATAAATTGCTCATATGGAGTAATCGCTAATTACTTTTTTTGCCTTCCTGTTTCTCTTGCGGGTAAATTATCGCTTTCACTCTTTTTTTCTGGTCAGCTTCCACTATCCCGCGATCTTCATTAACAAAAACAGTTACTTTATCGCCCGTTATTATGTTTTTCCCATCACGCAGCGTCGCATTGCCGGTCATGACAATTTGTCCGCTGTCCTGAAAATATACAGCCTCCTCTCCCGTGGCGATCTTTTCTTTTTGCGTTACGATGACATTTCCTTTGGCCTCAATTTTTTCAAGATCACCGGTGCCTTCCATGGCTTTATCACCAATCTTATCTTTTTTGCCCGGCTCTTTTTTATAGTACAAAAGCAGTTGATCAGCCTTCAACTCCTTGTCGCCCTGGGTAGCCACGGCGTTACCGGAAAATATAACCAGTTTTTTTTCATTATAAGCGTCCATCCGGTCCGCTACAATTTCGATCGGCTCATTGGAACTGAGTTTATCGGTTTTCGACGGATTATTTTTGGCTTGAGCGACGGGACTAATCAGTAATACCAACACCGTACATAGTAAAAATATTCTGTTAACTATCATTCCGTTTCCCGATTAATTCATTTTCGCTTTCACTGCGGAACGGAGAT
>CAYYBK010000330.1:0-1612 GCA_964470015.1 uncultured Syntrophales bacterium | reverse complement strand
GTAGCGGCGGACGACGACGAATGGAAAAATTCCGGCATGACGCTCAAGAAGGGGTTGAAATATAAGATCTCCGCCTCCGGCAGGTGGTCATTAGGCCCAATCTGCGGCTTCACCGGTCCGGATGGCTACGGAAACGCACCTATCTGCGGCGGAGTATTCGTTCCGGGAAGCGGCTCGCTGCTGGTCGGGAAAATAGGTGAACAGGGCAGACCTTTTGCAGTCGGTAACGGAATTGAGTTGACTGCACCCGAAGACGGCATCCTCTTATTCAGCGTCAACGGCGGTATTAAGATTTTCTGCAGCGGATCTGTCAATGTAATAACCGCGTTAGTCGGTCCGCCGGTTGAAAAGTCAGCAGCCGCGAGGAGATCAGACGTTGACGAACTCCCGCCGGCAAAAATCAACTTGGACAAGAACGCCTATGCCATCATTATCGGCATAGAAAGTTACCGGCAAAAACTGCCCAAAGCCGATTTTGCTGTAAACGATGCAACCCTTGTCAGTGAATACCTCTCCAAGGTCATCGGGTATCCCGTAGAAAATATCGTCACGCTTACCAATGATCGCGCTTCCCTCGGCGATTTCGTGAAATATTTTGAAAAGTGGCTGCCGAACAATGTGGAAAAAGACAGCCGGGTTTTCATATATTATTCCGGACACGGCGCTCCGAACATCAAAACAGGCGACGCCTACCTGGTTCCTTACGATGGCGATCCGTCGTTCATTGCCGAAACAGGCTATTCGCTGAAAAGGATGTACGATGCTTTGGGCAAGCTTCAGGCCCGGGAAATCATCGTCGCGCTGGATTCCTGTTTCTCGGGAGCCGGAGGAAGATCAGTAATTGCCAAAGGGGCCCGGCCGCTGGTAATGCACCTGACCGGCGACACAACTCTCTCCGGAAACATCAGTGTCTTCTCCGCTTCATCGGGCGAGCAGACGAGCATGACTTATGATGAAAAGGGACACGGGCTTTTTACCTATTTCCTGCTCAAAGGAATCAAGGATGAAAATGTCGTAAAACCAGACGGTTCCATCAGAGAAAAAGATCTGTTTGACTATATCAAGCCGCAGGTGGAACGCATCGCCCGGAAGCAGTACAATAATGAGCAGACTCCGCAGTTCATCGGTCGCAAAAAATAACAGAAAAAAATAATTTCCCGGCAGCACGTTTTATTTTTTGTAAAATTATGTTAATCAGAAATAAAGCTATGTTAAGGTTTGAGGCCATCGGACACAGTATTGGAACATCCTGGGATATAAATAAAACAGGCCGCAGACAAAGAAACCCGGTTTAACCTTTTTGTTGAAGCAGGATAACCCCTTTTCCCTTGGCTCAAACCATGAAAGGGGTAATTATAAATGTCTAAGTATGAAAATATTATTGAAGAATATCTGGCATCGGCCGGTGTAAACATCAACGGAAACAATCCCTGGGATATAACAATCACGGACAACCGCCTTTTTCCCCGCGTACTGAAAAACAAAAATCTGGGACTGGGCGAAGCATATATGGAAGGTTGGTGGCACTGCCGGCAGATCGATGAATTTATCAGCAGGATTTTGAAAGCCGGTCTGGATGAGAAGATCAAGGTGGGATACAAGCTTCTCATCG
>CAYYBK010000329.1:0-1612 GCA_964470015.1 uncultured Syntrophales bacterium | reverse complement strand
ATTTTGGAACGAAACTTACCGAAGGGTCACCGGATGAAGTCGCCAATCATCCCGAAGTCATTTCCGCCTATCTGGGGGCAGCGTATGCTAAATGTTGAGAATCTGACAGTGTGTTACGGCCAGATGAAGGCGTTGCGGGACGTGTCGCTGCAAATTTCCGCGGGCCAGCTGGTTGCCCTCATCGGCGCCAACGGTTCGGGAAAATCGACGCTTCTGAATGCCGTTTCCGGTCTTATTCCGATCGCCGGCGGGAAAATCACATGGGAGGGTCAGCCGCTTACGGCCCTTTCCCCCGACAATATCTGCCGGAAAGGCATTGTCCAGGTGCCGGAGGGCCGCAAGCTTTTTCCGGCTATGACGGTCGAGGAAAATCTGATCATGGGGGCGTATAATACCGAAGTCCGCAAAGACGTGCAGGCGTCGCTGCAAAAAGTATATGCCACGTTTCCCCGCCTTGTGGAACGCCGCCGCCAGCTGGCCGGCAGTCTTTCCGGCGGCGAACAGCAAATGGCGGCGCTGGGCCGTGCGCTCATGGCCAAACCGCGCCTACTGATGCTGGATGAACCTTCGCTGGGGCTTTCCCCCAAGGCGGCGGGGGAGATTTTTGAAATCATCACGGCCTTGAACAGGGAGGGGATGACGATTCTGCTGGTTTCTCAGGAGGTCATGCAGACGCTGGCCATTACCACTTATGGCTATGTCCTGGAAAATGGGGCCCTGGCCCTGAAAGATAGTTGTGAGCAGTTGCGTGAGGATCCAAAGGTTAAGACGTCTTATTTGGGACTGTGAACTAAATTATAGCATGGGAAAGGAGATGTAGTTATGAAAGCAAAGCGGATGAATTGGTTCTCAAAACTGATGATTGTGGCCATAATTTGCAGTTTCGCCCTGATGGCGCCCGTCGCCGGTGTCGGCGCGGAAAAACCGGTTGTTATCGGCGGCTCCCTGCCGTTGACGGGGGAATTTGCCGAAACCGGTCAATGGATCGAAAAAGGTTTGAATTTCTGGGCGCAGGAGATTAACGGCAAAGGCGGCTTGCTGGGGCGGCCCGTGGAGTTCAAAATTTACGACGACCAGTCCAGCGTAAGCAAGGCGGTTACTTTTGCTGAAAAGGCCATTACCGTGGATAAAGTAGATCTTCTCTTCGGCGGCTATCCCGGTACGGCGGCCCGCGCTGTCATGGCCGTGGCGGAAAAGCACAAATTCGTTTATGTTTCCATGGGCGGCCACATGAAAAGCTTTCAGCAGGGCTATACTTACTCTTTCGGCGCTCCGCCGCTGATGGGCGAATGGTGGTATGAAGGCTTCTTCCAGTGGCTGGCGACTGTTCCCGCCGACAAACGGCCGCAGCGGGCGGCTGTATACACGATCAATAATCCGGTGGGCATTTCTTTGCAGGATTCGATTGACCGCTGGACGAAAAAACTGAACATCAAAATAATGATCAACGAAAAATACAATTCCCCGCTCACCGATGCGACGGCGCTGATCGTCAAGGCCAAGCAGACGAATTGCGATATCCTCTTTGCCAACGGTTTCTTCCCCGATGGCGTGACGATGATTAAGGCGGCCAAAGCACTGGACTTCAATCCCAAAGCCATCGTCCAGGGGA
>CAYYBK010000328.1:0-1612 GCA_964470015.1 uncultured Syntrophales bacterium | reverse complement strand
GCTTGTTTATGGGCATTGCTGTTTGTTTTGCCGTTGCCAATATCGCCCGGCAGATTACGGCAGATGATAACTCTATTATTTTTTTAATTAAAACTTGAACGGCAATGTAGTTTTTGCTAAGGAAAGCAATCCAAACACACGGGACAAGGACGGTGTCGTTTAAATGTTGAGCAAAAAATACGGGAAATTTTATTTAATATTTTTTCTCTGCATGTTTCTATACCCGGCCCAGGCTTTATCCGGAATATCTCCCCGTCCGGAAAATATTCCGGATTCGCTGCTTGCTGTTTCCTCAGGCTACGCTCTTGTCGTGGATAAACAATATCAAAAGATATACGCCTTCAAGAAAAACGGCGTTTTCACCAAAGTTTTTGAAGCTCCCTGTTCGACAGGTAAAAATCAAGGTGCCAAACAAAGCGCCGGAGATGCCAAAACCCCCAACGGTATCTTTTTTGCCACCAAAGTAGTGCACAAACCCGGGCCGCCCGAAACCTATGGCACATTGGCTTTCCCTCTTGATTATCCTACGCTTTCGGACAAAAGAGCCGGCCGCAACGGGAACAACATCTGGATTCACGGAACAACAAAACCCTTAACCCCGCTGCAGTCCAACGGGTGCGTTGTTCTGCGCGACAGCGATATTCACCGGCTTACGGAGCTTGTTCATTTCAATAAAACTCCCGTCATTATTCAGGAATCAATCAACTGGATTGCCCCCGGTCAGACGCCGGCGGGGAAAGAAGATCTGGAGCGCATTTTAACTCTCTGGCTCGATTCTTACGTCCAAGGGGATATGAAGTCCTTTGATGCTTTGTATCTCCCCGGAGCGGAAATAAAAGGTAAAAAACGCGAAGACCTGATGCGTCGGGTAAAATCCCTGAAAATATTAAACAACCATTTTCTTTTGCAGCCGCGCGATATTTCCATTTTGCGGCAGGAAAATACGGCGGTAATCATGTTCGACCAGATAGTCGCCGTCAATAATGATAATTCCTTTCAGGGGGCTTATAACAAGCTCGTTCTGGAAAGACTGAACAACCGCTGGTACATCGTCGATGACACGGCCACCACGCCGGTTACGGATAAAACCATTGCCCGCGTCGTCGTTCCCAAAGATCAGGCCAAAACCGATGCCGGGGAAAAAGAAAAGGCGGAAGTATCCGCTTTGGTCCGCAAGTGGTTAAACAGCTGGGAAACAGGCGATATGAAGATTTTCCGCAGTTGCTATGCGGCAAATTTTAAAGCGAAAAACATGAATCTTACGCAGTGGGTATCTTATAAGAATGAAATCCGGAAACGGAGTAAAAACATCAATATCCGCATCGACGATCTGCGGGTAACAACTGATTCCACAAATGCAACAGCCTCATTTAAGCAATATTACAGTTCTTCGCTCTTGAAGAGCAAAAGCTCCAAGAAGCTGGAAATGAAAAAAATAGAAGGAGAATGGAAAATTCTCCGGGAAACGACTTGATTGCTTAATTCGCGAGTGCTTTGATTTTACCGGCGGAAATAAAAAAGGAGTTCTCCTCCGCGGAGTAAACTCCTGAATTTGGCTGGAGGCGGCATCCGGATTTGAACCGGAGAATAACGGTTTTGCAGACCGCTGCCT
>CAYYBK010000327.1:0-1630 GCA_964470015.1 uncultured Syntrophales bacterium | reverse complement strand
GCATCGGAATAAAAAAGATATAACGACAAGCTACCTGAATAAATATCAAAGTCATCATGCCAAAAAACATAACAGCGGTAATAAATGCCTCCACGCGGGCAAATTTTGTTTCCACAAATAATATAGTTTGCAGCCATTTATGTTTTACAATATTTTCCTGCACGGGTTATCAACCTTTCTAACAATTTCTCTCCGGCGCGATGCCATTAAGTAAATGGTATCGCGCCGGCAATGTAGTTTATAAATCGCTTCACATTCGGCTCATCACATCACTACTTGGCGGGATACATTTTATCAACCACATCCTGCCCAAAAGCTTTTAAATATTTAGGACTGGTAGCCAGTTTTTTGCCGGTTTTCAAAATAGCCTGCTGCAGTTCCGGACTCATCTCTGAAAAAATGACTCCCTTTGCTTTCATTTTGCCGATGACTTCGTCAACATACTTTCTGTTATGTTTAAATTCCTTGTCCGTTCCATAATCTATTGCCGCCTGAAGTTCTTTTTGTTGTTTTGCGCTGAGTGAGTTCCATTTATCCAGATTGATAATAATCGGTGCGGCACTATAGCTGTGATGGATTCTCGTCATATATTTATTAAACTCATAGAATCCGTAAGGATACACACATGTTGCACCAAGTTCCTGTCCGTCGACAACACCCTGCTGTAAAGCCGTAGCGAGTTCACCCAGGGCGATCGGTGTCGGAAGTGCTCCAAATTCCTTAAAGAAATCAACCAGGAAAGCAACTTCGGGAACCCTGAGTTTCAGACCTTTAATATCCTCCGGCTTTGTAACTTTACGTTTTGAATTGGTAATCCACCGGAAATCATTATCGTTAAAGCCCAGAACTTTGAGGCCTCTGGCTTCACATAATTTTTTAACTCTTTCACCAACCCAACCGTTGTAATACAATTTTTGCACATCATTGTAGTCTTTAAACAGCCCCGGGAAATTAGCAAAAGCCATTTCCGGAATAAATCCGGCAATCGACATATCAGCAATTAATCCCATATCAATGCTGCCCAGCATTACGCCTTCACACGTTTCTCTTTCTCCGCCTAAAATACCGCCCGGATGAATCTCCAGCGTGACGGAACTACCCAATTCTTTGAGCTTTTCCTGGGACCAATTGGCGGAAAGCACATAGGGATGCGTCGCAATAGCTGCCGCCGAAACTATTATTTTAACCGGTTTCTCATTTGCTGCCGCTTCGGCACGGCCATACAACAACAAACTCAAAATAAATAATACGACAAACAGAGCACTCAATTTCTTTTTCATTTCTACCTCCATCTTCAATCATTATTGTTTATTACAATGCAGCCAATCTGTATTCCCCTGTTTATTTCATCAGCAGTTTCAACAGATCAAGCTAACTACCCGACGATAAAATTTTGTCATATAACCCGATGGATTTTTTCGTAGTAATCCTTTTCCAGCTGCTCACGGAATTTGGGATGGGCAATCTTGATTAATTCTTTTGCCCGCTGCTTATTTGTCCTCCCCCAAAGGTCAGCAATACCATATTCCGTTACAATATACATAACATCGTAACGTGTATCAGTAACAGCCGCTCCCTCATCAAGATAAAGCACGATTCGGGAAACAGTTCCCCTAGCCGCCGTGGACGG
>CAYYBK010000326.1:0-1632 GCA_964470015.1 uncultured Syntrophales bacterium | reverse complement strand
CTCAAGGCGGCATAAATGGCATCATCGTAGCCGAAGTAGCGGTCGGCAAAAAAGATATGACCGCTCATTTCTCCACCCAGAACAGCCTTCTCTTCCCTCATTTTGGCTTTGATCAGGGAGTGTCCGGCTTTCCACATTATGGGACGACCGGAATGCTTTTTGATGTCGTCGTACAAAACTTGCGAGCATTTTACTTCGCCGACAATCGTGGCCCCCGGCCTTTCCTGCAAAATAAAGCGGGCAAACAAAAGCAGCAATTTGTCACCCCAGACTATTTCACCCTTATCGGTGATCACGCCGAGACGATCGGCATCGCCGTCAAAAGCCAGGCCCAGATCGGCATTATGCTCCAGAACAAGACTGGTTATTTCTTTTAAATTATCTTCTACGGTGGGGTCGGGAAAATGATGGGGGAAACGGCCGTCCGGGTCGCAATAAAGAGGAGTGACATCACAGCCCAGACGTTTTAATAAAGGCAGGGCGAATTTTCCACCTACGCCGTTGCCGGCATCGACAACGACTTTCAGTTTCTTATTGACGGAAACGTTTGCGAAAAGGAAATTTTCGTATTCAGCGGTGATGTTTCGGCTGTGTGCTGCACCGCGGCCGGTTGCATAATCGCCATTTTCGATTATTTTTTCCAGTGCTTGGATTTCTTCGCCATAAATCGTGTCATTGCCGATACAGATCTTAAATCCGTTGAAATCCGGTGGATTGTGGCTGCCGGTGACCATCACGCCGCCGTCGGTTTTAAGATGGCGGATGGAAAAATACAGCATAGGCGTCGCACAAAGACCGATATCGATTGTTTCGATGCCGCAGGAAGTCAGGCCTTGAATCAGGAACCTGTGATAGTCATCCGAGCTCAGGCGGCAGTCACGGCCGATCGACATTGTGCGTGCCTTACGCCGGAGAGCGTATGTGCCGATGGCTCGGCCCAAGTCGTAAATGAAAGTTTCATTTAAGTCCTTGTTGACAATACCTCTTACATCATATTCTCTAAATACGTCGGGATTCATGAGCATCAATCTTTAAGGGGAATTTATTGTTTGAACTTGAGCATCAGTTCGTAGACGCCGCCTTCGTTTTTCTTGTTGATATCAAAGCCGCCTTTTTCAAAAACGTGCAGCATCGGTTTGTTTTCCGCCAGAACTTCGGCGGTGAAGCCAAGCAAACCCTGTCTCTTGGCCAGATAGGTGAGATACTTCAGTAGTTCAAAGCCGATACCGCGGTCCTGCTTGTCGTCACGTACCGCAAACGCGACTTCCGCCGTATGCGTCTCTTCATCCACTCCGTATTGACCCACGGCGAGGATCTGCTGGTTTTCATGATTGCCGTCCACGACGACGAGTACGACCTCTTTCGTATAATCGATGATGACGAAATCCTGCAGGCGCTCATGCGGCATATCCTTACGGTAAGAAAGGAAACGGCGGTGCATGCTGCTGTCGGAAAGAGAATAAAAGAAATCTTTCAACAAAGGCTCGTCGCTGATTTTAACCGGCCTGATGAATATCTGAATGTTGGATTTTGTGTCGCGGTAAGTTTCCAGGTCTTCCGGATATTCACCGCGTTTGCCGGGGATAAAGGCCTGATCCTTGAAAATCAAGCCGCGCTTGTTGGTCTCTTCAA
>CAYYBK010000325.1:0-1649 GCA_964470015.1 uncultured Syntrophales bacterium | reverse complement strand
GAACAGCCGGATAAAAACGAGCAGGTATCGTTTGCTTTCGCCTCTGAAATCGCTATTCCGTCAAAGATCAGAGACAATCTTAAAGGCGCACTGTATCTAGCCAAAAGAAAAGGCTCTTTTTCTCCGGACGAAATCAATGTTCTCGACATTCTTGTAAAAAACGCTGCGGAAGCGCACGCCAATTCCATCATGCATGAGCTGCTGTCGCAGGAGGCAAAGACGCTTAAGTCGGAAGTCGAAATGCTCAAGGAACGCGAAGGCAAAATACTTGGTTTTCATGAGATTCTGGGCAGTTCGAAAATCATGCTGAACCTTTTCCATGTGATCGAAGAAGTTGCCAAGCACAGCACCAGCGTTCTTATTCATGGCGAGAGCGGCACCGGTAAGGGACTGGCAGCCCGGGCTATTCACAAGCAAAGTACTCGCAATAATAAAGCCTTTATGGAAGTAAATTGCGCAGCAATTCCCGGCACGCTTCTGGAGAGTGAACTTTTCGGCTATGAAGCCGGCGCTTTTACCGATGCGAAAAAGAGAAAAATCGGCCTGATTGAAGCAAGCAACGGCGGTTCGATGCTGTTGGATGAAATCGGTGATATGGATTTTCATTTGCAGGCTAAATTCTTGCGTGTTCTGGAGGACGGCTATATCCGGCGGATCGGAGGCACGGAAAATATACCCATTGACGTTCGTTTTATCTTTTCCACAAATAAAGATTTAAACAAGATGGTCGCCGAAGGTTTGTTTCGGGAAGATCTTTTTTATCGCATCAGCATCGTTCCGATAACTATCCCGCCGCTGCGGGAGAGAGTCGAAGACATCATTCTGATCGCGCTATACTATGTCGCCGAGTTCAACAAAAAGCTGAAGAAAAAAGCTACAAATATCAGCAAAGAAGCCGAGATTATTCTTAAAAACTACCCCTGGCCGGGAAATGTCCGTGAGTTGAAAAATATAATTGAACGGGTCATGATTCTGCAAAATATCGGCAGCACGATAACACCGGCTAATCTTCCGGCGGAGATTAAATCTGCTTTGCGTCCTGGCTGGGGAGAAATTACTTTAAATACATTGCTGCCCAAGCTGACTGCCGAAAAAATAGACTACGAAAAAACAACGGAGAAAATTTTTACTAATATCAGAAAAGAAATACTGACCAATGCCCTCCAGGCCAATATGGGTAATAAGACAAAGGCAGCAAAAAGTTTAGGAATATCCCGTTATAAATTCATTCGCGAAGAAAAAAAGATAGACAATACAAATACATAACATTGCGCAATTAGCGTTCGATATTCACACTGTCAGCGTGCTATAAACGAACGCACCAATGTTTTCAGCATATCCAGGCCGCCACCAGTCACCAGTACCCGTGCGATATCCGCACTATTAATGATAAATATTTTCATTTCTTTTACTTTACGCCTCCTTTAATCCAAGCAAAGCAAGCACTTTATTAATGTTAAGCATTTAATATTGTTTAACAATATATGAATAACACTTTTCATAAATAAAACAACCTTGTCTATGGCATAGGATGTGCATAATGTAAAAGACAGTTGTGGAGGTAAAATTATTAGTTAGTTTAAAAATTTATTTTTTTAATCGGCGGGTGGTTATTTTCGCCCTCCTTTCCACCCGCCGACCCCCCTTGA
>CAYYBK010000324.1:0-1656 GCA_964470015.1 uncultured Syntrophales bacterium | reverse complement strand
GTTTCCGGCGGGATCTATATCCATGTCCCCGTCTGCAAATGCATATGCTCTTACTGCTGTTGTTATTCGACCGGAGCGGTTTATCTTATCCCCGAATACCTGGTGGCTCTATAATAAGAATTGGCATACTACCGCGACATCTTCTCATCTTTTGACACAATTTACATCGGCGGCGGCACACCTTCCCTGCTGAATGCCGCACATCTGGAAAATATTTTTTCAGCCATTCATAAAACAGTTACAATAAATCAGCCTGCCGAAATCACCCTGGAAGTCAACCCGGGAGATATTTACCCGGACTATCTAAAAAGCCTGTTGCATATGGGCATCAATCGTTTAAACATCGGCGTTCAATCATTCAACGATAAAATCCTGAAATTTCTTGGCCGCCGGCATTCCGCTCACGAAGCAACCGCGGCAATCGCTGATGCCAGAAAAGCCGGATTTGATAATCTGGGCATTGATCTGATTTACGGAGTACACGGTGGCAATCTCGCGTTATGGTCAAATACTTTACGCAAAGCTGTTTCTTTTGAGCCGGAACACATTTCCTGTTATCAGCTTTCCCTGGATAAAAAAACTCCTCTTTACGATGAATATTCACAAAAAGGCCTGCGGCTGCCTGACGAGAAAGAGGCAAGCAAATTATTTCTTGCCACGGATGAAATACTTGTCGACGCCGGATATATCCACTATGAAGTTTCCAACTTTGCCCGCAGTGAAAACCTTCAATCCCTCCACAACATGAAATACTGGGAACATGTGCCTTATCTGGGACTGGGACCGGCGGCTCATTCCTTTTCCGCCAACTGGCGCAGGTGGAACAAGTCATCCGTCAGGTATTATCTGCAGGAAATTTCTCGGGGTAGAATGCCCGTGGAAAATTCGGAAACATTGACGCACGAACAGTTGCAGTTGGAGGCGCTTTTTCTGGGGTTACGGACCAGTGTCGGCATCAATTTGCGTCTGTTTAACCAGGAATACGGCACAGATCTTCTCGTTCAGAAAAAAGCGATTATCGAAACGCTGCAGAAGAATAACCTGGTAAAATTGCATGACGGCTTCCTCAGTCCGACCATCTACGGGCTGGCTATAGCCGACAGCCTCGCCCTGATTTGAATAACAGCTGCACGAAGGGCATCACCGCCCCGGCATATCACGGTTATTGTTTCATCTTTTACCGCAGGACTTAAGGCCGGTAAGATTAGAAAATAAGTTTATTGAGCCTTTTGAGCAGCGCCTGCGCCGGAAGGAAATTACCCTGGATACTTAAAGCCTTTTGGCAATCCGCTAATGATTGGGAATACAGTTTCATTTCATAGAGCGTCTGAGCGCGACCCCAGAAACCGTCAATTTGAAAAGGGTCGATGGCAATGGAACGGTCGTAATCCTCCAGCGATCTTTCATATTTTTTCAGCACACGGAAAGCCAGCGCCCGGTTATTGTAGCAGCGGACATTTGCGGAATCAAACTCGATGGATTTGGAGAAATCACGAATGGCCCGGTAATAATCGGAAAGCCCGAAATAAGCCATCCCCCGGTGATTGTATACGATCGACCGCACCGCATCCTTGATCTTCAAACGCAGAATAGAGGTATAAATTTTAATGGCGTTCTCCAGCTTTTTCATTTCAAACGGGTCCACTACCTGAATAT
>CAYYBK010000323.1:1165-1701 GCA_964470015.1 uncultured Syntrophales bacterium | reverse complement strand
TTCAACGAAATTCGCGCCCCCCAGATCATGCGGGACAGAACATCACGGCCAAGTTGATCGGTGCCGAACAAATGATTCCAGGACGGCGCCGCCAGAACGTTCAGCAAATCAATTTGCCCCGGATCATAAGGAGCAAGCCATGGTGCGAAAAGTGAAATAATAAAAAGCATTAAAACAATTCCGCCACCGGTCAGCGTCAATTTATTTTTATAGAACGTTTCCCAGAAATTCATTTTCTTCATTCCCTCAGCCGAAAATTATTTTTAATCATCCCCTGATTAATACGGCATCTAGGATATGCGGATCCGCGGATCCGCCACGGCATACGAAACATCGGCAATCAAATTTCCAACCAGTGTCAAAACCGCTCCAATAAGTAAAATGCCCATTACCGTTGGATAATCCCTGGCCATTACAGCCATATAGAAAAGCTGTCCCATCCCGGGAATCGCAAAAATCGTTTCAAAGATTACGCTGCCGCCGATCAGACCGGGAATGGAAAGGCCTAAGATTGTAATGGCCGGCAATAAAGCATT
>CAYYBK010000323.1:0-1155 GCA_964470015.1 uncultured Syntrophales bacterium | reverse complement strand
GCAGGGCGTGTTTGTAAATAACGGTTCTTTCGCTTAAACCTTTTGCCCGTGCCGTCATAATGTAATCCTGACGGATCACTTCAAGCATATTGGCGCGCATATACCGGGAAAGACCGGCCAAACCGCCGAAAGCAGAAATGAAAACAGGCAAAACAAGGTGCCTTGCCAAATCGACAAATTGCCCCCAGGAAGTCAAATACTCATAGTTTAACGAACGCAATCCGGAAATCGGCAGCCAGCCCAGGTGAATGCCGAAAAAGATCATCAAGAGCAATGCCAGCCAGAAGGTAGGAACGGCGAATCCGATGAAAACAAAAACACCCGTCAATTTGTCAAAAAGAGAATTCTGATGCACGGCGGATAAAACACCGAGCGGGACGGCTACAGCAATAATAATCAGCAGGGACAGGAATTCCAGCAGAATGGTAACGGGAATGCGTTCCATTATTTTCGCGGCAACGGGCCGGTGATCGCTGGCAAATGACACTCCCAAATCGCCCCGGCTGAGTTTTTGAAGCCATGACCAGTATTGCTCGTGGACCGGCTTGTCCAGTTCATACAAGGCTTTCAAACGCTCTTTCATTTCCACCGACGCTTTGGGATTCATTTGCGTTTCCAAATCCACCGGAGAACCAGGCGCCAGACGCATCACGACAAAGCAAATAACAGTAATGCCCAGCAGCAGGGGGATCATGAAAAAAATTCTTTTGAGGATGTATTTTAGCAATTGCCCGCTCCCGTTAATGCTGCAATTTTACCCGTAAGCAGCTTTCGGCGTTTTCAAGAATTAGAGCTTCAGTATTTCAGAATTCCCATTCTTTTGATGTTGCCAATGGATTGCCAAAGGTCCGCCTGAGCGTGCGCCTCCAGCGTAATCAGCGGCTGCGCCTTGATTTCCTGCAGCATCCGGAAAAATTCATCAAAAGGAAAGGTGCCGCAACCAACGGGCAGGTGTTCATCGGCCTTTCCGTGATTATCATGCAAATGCACGTGGCCCAAATAATCTCCCAGAACCTGCATCCATAGCTTAAGCGGTGTCCGGGAAAAGACGTTGAAATGCCCGGTATCAAAACAAAAGCAAATGTAATCGGAAGCAAGGATCTCGAACAACCTTCGCAAAATATAAGGATCCCGTTCATAAACATTTTCCAGAGC
>CAYYBK010000322.1:0-1751 GCA_964470015.1 uncultured Syntrophales bacterium | reverse complement strand
CACAATCAACCTGGATAATCCCGATCCGGAATGTGATCTGGATTACGTTGCCAACGTGGCCCGCAAAAAAGAAATTTCCACGGCCCTGTCCAACACTTTTGGCTTTGGCGGTGTCAATTCGGTTCTGGTATTTAAAAAATATTGTAATTAATCAACTCTCAGGAGGAAATTATTTTCATGTCTCTTTTAGAAAAAATTGATCCGGAAGTAAATCATGCTATTGAATTGGAAACGCTTCGGCAGGCGGGGAAAATCGAGCTCATTGCCTCAGAGAATTTTGTGAGCGAAGCGGTGCTCGAAGCCCAGGGTAGTATCATGACCAATAAATACGCTGAAGGCTATCCCGGTCGCCGCTATTACGGCGGTTGCGAGTTTGTTGATATAGCGGAAAATCTGGCCATCGAACGGTGCAAGCAGCTCTTTGGAGCTGAGAGTGTTAATGTCCAGCCGCATTCCGGAACGCAAGCTAATATGGCTGTTTATTTTTCCGTTCTTCAACCCGGCGATACCGTGTTAGGAATGAATTTATCGCACGGCGGCCATCTGTCGCACGGCAGCCCCGCTAATTTCTCCGGTAAATTTTATAAAATTATCCCTTACGGAGTGGATAAAGAAACGGAAACCATTGATTTTGCCGAGCTCGAAAAATTAGCCCGGGAACATAAACCGAAAATGATTATTGTCGGCGCCAGTGCCTATCCGCGCACGCTTGATTTTACCCGTTTCCGCAAGATAGCCGATGAAGTCGGCGCCGTTATTATGGCTGATATCGCCCATGTTGCCGGCCTTGTCGCCGTGGGGCTTCATCCAACTCCGGTGCCGGTTTGCGAATATGTTACTTCTACAACGCATAAAACTTTGCGCGGCCCGCGCGGCGGCTTGATTATGTGCAAGGAAGCTTATGCCAAAACTTTAAACAGCCGTGTTTTTCCGGGTATGCAAGGCGGGCCTTTAATGCATATTATTGCAGCTAAAGCCGTTGCCTTTAAAGAGGCGCTCTCCCCGGAATTCAAAATCTATCAGCAGCAGATTCTGAAAAATGCTCAGGCGATGGCGGCTGAGCTCACAAATCAGGGCTTCCGACTTGTTTCCGGTGGTACGGACAATCATCTGATGCTGGTTGATTTGACCCCGAAAGGCGTTACCGGTAAAGACGCGCAGGAAGCGCTGGACCGGGCTGCCATAACGGTGAATAAAAACGGTATTCCTTTTGATACCAAAGGGCCGCAGGTGACCAGTGGAATTAGAATCGGCACTCCCGCCGTGACCACGCGGGGCATGAAAGAAAACGAAATGAAGCTGATTGCTTCTTACATTGCCGATGTTATTAACAATATCAATGACGAGACTAAAATTCAGACTGTAGCGAAGGAAGTTAAAACGCTTTGCTCCCGGTTTCCTTTGTATGAGCGGAGAATAAAGAAAGCGTAATCCCATTTCCCAATCAAGTGCCGACTCTTCCGGACCGCTGGAGTATTTTCTTGATTTGGGAATGTAATCAGAGGGAGGGCGGTTGAAAAGTAAAGAATTGGCAAGGCAGGGAAAAACGGCGGGGAAAAAGGCCTCTCCAAAAGCTCTGCCGGGAAAGATTAATTCCCGTCCGGACTGGGATACATATTTTCTGGATATAGTCGAATTGGTTTCCCGTCGCAGCACCTGCTTAAGGAGAGCGGTGGGTGCGGGTCTGGTGCGCGACCGCCGTATTCTGGCGACCGGTTATAACGGTGCTCCCTCCACATTGAAGCATTGTC
>CAYYBK010000321.1:0-1751 GCA_964470015.1 uncultured Syntrophales bacterium | reverse complement strand
ATGGCGATAAATTCAATTATGGAAAATCCCGCCGGATGTTTCCCGTTATTTCTGCAACATTTAATATTCATCTCTATCCGCTGTAAAAAGAGTAACGATAATCCGGTTAAAAATCCAATACTGGCTGCTTTTTTAACGGTATTTTATCATACTTAAAGAATAAAGCGTTACAAGATTCTTCGCCGCTTGATTTCCCGGGAATGTCGTAGATTTATTTCCTGCAAGCCATTGCTTCCCGCCATGACGCAAAAAACAGTACAAAATAGTCTTCCTTTTTTCCATGAGGCAGTGTAGAAAGCTGCAATATTTCAACAATTCCCGGCCATGAAAAAACCATTGTGCAACGGGTTGTTTTGGGGTGATGGCATATAGGGGATAAATACTGGCTGCGCTGCTTTATGATTTATTTAATTAATGATAATCCGGCAAAATCCGGAAAAGTTAAGCGGTGGATTTATTTACTACACGCGTTTGCGGCCTTCTTATTATTGGTTTTTCTTTTAGCTGTTTATTCCAACAGTTTTTACGGCGATTGGCACTACGACGATTTTGCCAATATTGTTAATAACCGCCATATTCAAATCAAAGATTACTCCTGGGAGAATATCAAACATTGCATCTACGGCTTGGAGCAGAAAAATCCGTCACGACCGCTTTCCTTTCTCAGCTTTTCCGGTAATTACTATTTTTTCGGACTGGATGTATTTTCCTATCATGTCGTAAACTTCATCCTGCATTATCTGGCGGCTTGCTTTCTTTTTCTTTTCCTTCTGCAGACGCTGCAACTGCCGCTGATCCGTGAAAAATATACCGGCATCGCCTACCCGCTGGCTCTTTCCGCCACACTTTTCTGGGCGCTGAATCCGGTTCAGGTAACATCCGTTGCCTATATCGTGCAACGCATGGCGGTAATGGCCGGACTCTTTTATATCATGTCGATGTTTTTCTATCTCCAGGCCAGAACGGCGGAGAGCAGCATCCGGTCGGGAATATTTTATGGCTTATGCGCCGTGGCCGGAGTGGCTGCGGTCTTATCCAAGGAAAATGCCGCCATGCTGCCCGTCAGCATATTTATTTACGATTTGTTTTTAATTGCCGGATTTAACAAAGAAAACATTAAAAAATATTTAAAACTCGCCTTCGGGCCTGTTTTATTTATCGTCATCGCCGGATTTATTTATACGGATATCTCCGCAATTCCGGAAGACTATAAGATCCGGGATTTCACAATGCTGCAGCGGCTGCTGACCGAACCGCGCGTGATTATTTTCTATCTTTCACTGCTGTTCTTTCCCATCAATTCGCGGCTGACATTTCTCTACGATATCGATGTTTCCGTTTCCCTTCTGCAGCCGTGGACAACCCTGCCCGCCATTTTATTTATCCTGACGGCAACTGTTTTCGCCTTTTATCTCGCCCGGAAGCGTCCGCTCATTGCGTTTTGCATCATTTTTTATTTTCTGAATCATTTAATCGAAGGTTCGGTATTCCCTTTGGAATTAATTTACGAGCACCGCAATTATCTGCCCGCGATGCTCTTGTTTGTTCCTCCGGCGGAATTTTTATGCAAAATCTCCTCTATTTATTTAAACAAGAAAACAGGGATGATAATTTTTGCCTGCGTAATGGCGATACTTTTGGCCGTCATGGGAAGTATTACATACCAGCGGAACAGCATCATCGCCGACGATTTCCTCCTGTGGACGGATAATATCGAAAAATCGCCCCGGCTGAGCAGACCGCACACGAAT
>CAYYBK010000320.1:0-1758 GCA_964470015.1 uncultured Syntrophales bacterium | reverse complement strand
AAGCCTGCCGCCACGCAATAGCGGGCAGGCGGCAATGACGGGGTCTGAAGTGCAACAAAAAAGCCCCTGCGGCTAACGCGCAGGGGCTTAATTTTGCGAGCAAGGGATGGCCTGAATCGTTTCCTTTTTCCGGTATCAACCCGCCATAATTATTCCCGTCCTTTAATTATTTTCCGCACAAGGGCGCCGGTCGGTACCGGATAATCGAGCGGCAGATAAATCCGCTGCCCGGCATGGGCTGTTGATATCTTGTTTCCATTTAGATCGAACATCCGGCCGCTGTCTATTATGGCCGTATTTGACTGCAATAAAATTTCCAGTTCATCGTCTGCCGCCAGATGATTTTTCACCTCCAGGAGAAATCTTTTTTGTACATCGTCATATCGTACTGCTGTTCCTGCGGGCTCGTGAGTTTGATAATATTTTATGTCCGGATTGGTTGCGTTTATTTTTTCTTCGCTGAAAGCAAATCCTGTTGTATAGCCGCGGTTCGATATCTTTTGCAGCTCGTCAATCCACTGCTGTTGACAACGGTAATTTTCCGGAGAGAGCAGCAGATGATCAATAGCCTGCCTGTATGTTCTGGTCACTACTGCAACATAGTATGACGATTTCATCCGTCCTTCGATTTTCAGCCCGGCTACGCCGGAAGATAATATTTCCGGCAGATGTTCAATCAGACATAAATCCCGGGAACTGAGAAGGTAGCTATAGCGCTTGTCTTCTTCAAGAACCAGCGGATCGTCGGGACGGGTATTTTCGTGCAAAAGATACTCCCAGCGGCAGGGCTGGCTGCAATCGCCCCGGTTGGCGCTTCGCCGGTTGCGGAAAGCGGAAAGGTAACAGCGTCCCGAATAGGCTACGCACATTGCGCCGTGGATAAAAATTTCCAGCTCCATTTCCGGGACGGCCGCTGCAATTTCGCCTATTTCCTTTAAATTCAGCTCGCGGGCCAAGATGATGCGTGCCACACCGCAGTCGCGCCAAAAGTGCACTGCTTCGGCATTGGTCGTATTGGCTTGCGTGCTTAAATGAAGGGGGATATCCGGAGCCAGGGTTCGCATCAACCTGAGCATCCCCGGATCGCTGACGATAACGGCATCCAGTCCGATGGCGGCAAGTTCAGGAATTATTTCCTTTGCCCGAACGAGATCGGCATGGCGGGCAAAGGTATTTGCCGCTCCATATACTTTAACCTGCTTATAGTGGGCTTTTTCGATTCCGGCCGCCAAATCGGCCAGCGACATCTCGGCGGACTGGGCGCGCAGGCTCAAACCGGCGATTCCCGTATAAACGGCATCGGCACCGTAAAGTAAAGCCGTCTGCAGTTTTTCCAGATTTCCTGCCGGGATGAGTAATTCCGGCTTGTTTATTTTCTTCATCTTCAATTTGTTTCCTGAAAAGATTTCCGCTTATATGACGGATAGGCTGAAGATACAAGCCGCATTTGATGTAACGGTTATAAAAATATTTTTTGCGCTTTCCGCCTTGCATCTCATTCCATTTAGTCTATAGAGCAGTTGCCAGTGTTTTGATTTGATTGACAACCGGCAGAAATATTCCTAATATAACACGGAAAAACAACGATAGTGAAGGAGTGGATGATGAAATTTCACCGGTGGTCGGTTATTGTCAGTGTTGTCTTCTTTTTGTCTCTATTCGCTGTGCCGGGTTTTTGTGCCGGTGATGGAAAAGTAACCATGGAAGAGTGGATCAGGATAATTAATCCCCGGGAGGCCAAAAAATCTTTTCCGACCA
>CAYYBK010000319.1:0-1759 GCA_964470015.1 uncultured Syntrophales bacterium | reverse complement strand
AATATTTTTCCGCCCTGATCAGGTTACCGTCTTTTCCGCTTAATCCGACGGCATTTCCGCCGTGCCTGTTGATTAACCCTACTATTTCCTTATTCACCATCCCGACTAGAACCATTTCCACGATATTCATCGTTTCTGCATCGGTAACCCGCATGCCCTGGATAAACTTCGATTCCTTGCCCAGTTTCTTCAGATAACTGCCGATCTGCGGGCCACCGCCGTGCACGACAACGGGATTAATTCCGATATATTTCATCATCACGACGTCGCGGGCGAATTTATCCTTTAGCTCATCGTCAATCATCGCGTGGCCGCCGTATTTGATGACAATCGTTCTATTATAAAATCGCCGGATATAAGGCAGCGCCTCTAAAAGGATATCCGCCCTTTCCATCGAATTTTGTATGTTTTCCATTTCTTCTCCTCACAGGATATAACGGCTTAAGTCCTCATCCTCCACAATTTCATCGAGTTTTTCCTCAACGTATTTTTCATCGATCGTTATTTCTTTTTCATTCATATCAGGGGCAGAAAAAGAAATGTCGTCAAGTAATGTCTCCATTATGGTATATAGCCTGCGTGCCCCGATATTTTCTGTCTTTTCGTTAACCTGGGTCGCCACCTCGGCAATTGCGGCCACAGCATCATCGGTAAACGATAGTTTTATTCCCTCCGTCGCCATCATTTCGATATACTGCCGGACCAGAGCATTTTTGGGTTCCGTCAGGATCCTGACGAATTCCTCTTTTCCCAGGGAATCAAGTTCCACGCGGATGGGAAAACGCCCCTGCAATTCCGGAATCAAGTCGGAAGGCTTGGAAGCGGTGAAGGCTCCAGCGGCAATGAAGAGAATATGATCAGTCCTGATCATGCCGTAGCGTGTATTAACGTTGGACCCTTCCACAATGGGCAGCAGGTCCCTTTGCACACCTTCCCGGGAAACATCCGGGCCATGCGGCGAATCACTGCCGACAATCTTGTCGATTTCATCCAAAAAAATGATGCCGGACTGCTCCACCCTGTCCAGCGCTGTTTTCGTAACTTTGTCCATGTCAATCAGTTTTTGCGCTTCTTCCTCTGCCAGTATTTCCAGCGCTTCGGGAACCTTGACGGTTTTCTTTTTCCTTTTCTGCGGAAACGCGTTGCCCAGCATTTCTCTGATGTTCAGCCCCATATCCTCCATTCCTGCCGCGGAAAATATTTCGATCATCGGACCGCTTCTGGCTTCGGCAACTTCCAATTCCACAATACGGCCGTCCAATTTCCCGTCCTTGAGCAGTTGCCGCAATTTCTCTCTTGTTGCATCAGCCTTGCGCGATTTATCTTCCGCAAGACGAATATCGTCTTCGCTGTCTCCCGGAACGGTCAGCATATCGTCTATTCTTTTTTCCGTGGGTTTTGCCGGCAGCAGCAGATCAAGAAGTCTTTCCTCGGCAAATTCCGCCGCCTTGAGCCGAACCTTGTCCTGCTCCTCGGCTTTCACCATGTTAATGCAAAGCTCGACCAAATCACGGATCATTGATTCTACATCGCGTCCGACATAGCCCACTTCGGTAAATTTGGAAGCCTCCACTTTCAGGAAAGGGGAATTATCCAATTTCGCCAGCCTGCGGGCGATTTCGGTTTTACCCACACCGGTGGGGCCGATCATTATAATATTCTTCGGCAGTATTTCCTCCGCCAGTTCCTCCGGCACATTCTGCCTGCGCCACCTGTTGCGCAAAGCAATGGCCACAGCCCTCTTGGCATCGGCTTGTCC
>CAYYBK010000318.1:0-1767 GCA_964470015.1 uncultured Syntrophales bacterium | reverse complement strand
CGATGAAGATGTATTAGACGCGGCAGCAGAAATCTCCGCGGAAATTGCAGAATCAGAAACGGAAGAAACCGCCGAGCTTGGCGAGGTAGCCGAGGAGACAGACGATTATAGCTCCAGTGAAGAAGTGGAAGTCATTGGTGAAGAAGCTATTTGCGTTTCGGCCTTGGAGCCTGAACCAGCCGTCGGGTGGACGCACACAGATGAGGAACTGACCGTAGCAACGCCGGTAGCAGAAGAGCTTGCTTTACAGGACGGCGCCGAACCATCGGTTGATTACGAAGAAATAATCGTACCCGCAGAGACCGGTGTTGCCCCGGGCGATTTCAGAGAAGAATCTGCCGCCATTGATGCAGCGGCAGCAGAAGAACCGCCAGCCATTGATTTTATTGACGAAACAGCGGAAATTTTGCCGGAAGACCATGCCCGGCGAAAGCCGACACCCGGCGAAAATTATGCAGAGCTGGAAGAAATAGAAATTGCCGCAGAGCCCGTCAGTAGAGACGACGATGAAGTTATCTCTGAAGCGGACAGCACGGAAGCAGCGGAAGACGACCTCCGGACAAAAGCCGAGATAATCGCGGAACTGGCCCAGGCCGCCAAAGCGCTGGAAAAAATCGGTCCGGATTTGGCAAACAGCATTTACTCAGAAGATGAAATTAAAGAAAAGGCCAAACTTCTTGCCGAGGAATTTGACCGCTATCTCAGCGTAAGGGAAAAATTTTATAATCAGCACATATTGATCAAAGGAGGTGCCTATCTGGTTGGCGGAACGAACAGAGCGGAATACGAATTTCCGGAACAGAGAGTTAATCTGCGTGAATTTTACGTCGGTAAATTCCCCGTGACCAATGCCCTTTTTGAGATTTTCATAGAAAAAACCGGATACATCACCACCGCCGAGAAATACGGGTTTGGCATTGTTTATGTTCCGCGGATGCAAAAAGTAAAAAATACGCTTACTGGAACGGAAAGTTTCGTCTGGAACCGTCAGGTACAGCATAAAAGAGTACCGGGCGCCTGCTGGTACCGGCCAACCGGCCCGGGTAGTTCTCTTGACCTCAAAAGGACTCATCCTGTGGTGCAGATCAGCCTGGAGGACGCATGTGCCTTCGCCGCCTGGACCGGCAAAAGAGTCCCCACGGAAAGAGAATGGGAAGCAGCGGCGCGCACAGCCCGCGGCCATTTATATCCCTGGGGCAACAGCTGGCGTGACAATGCCTGCAACCTGGAAAAAAGTTTGCGGGGGGACACGGCGCCGGTGGATCAATACATAAAATTTGCCAACCAAGATGAAGTTGCCGACACCCTGGGCAATGTTCTGGAGTGGACACTGGATCTCTGGCCGGAACAGATACCGACGGAGGAGACGGAAGAAAGTTATGTCGTCAAAAGCGCCAGTTGGATATCCGCAGGTCCGGTAAAATTAACCGATCGGCAACCGCTATATAAAAACGTCAGTTCCAATATTCTTGGTTTCCGGTGTATCGCAATTTAATTAATACCTTGATAATAATTTTTATTACAGCGATAATTCCAGCACGACTTGTTCCGGGGTGATGAAAACGGCTTCGTCCAGGGGGGACCGATCAAGGGGAAGAAAATGAAAAAAGCGCAAGAAACTAATCGGCGGGAGTTCTTAAAGAAAGGCGTTTCGCTGGGTCTGATCGCCGGCGGTTCGCTGTTACTGGGCAAGCCTGATTTCCTTCTGGCCAGGGCATCCGGGGCCGACGAACCTGATCTGGTCGCCGTTAAAAACGGCGAACCGGA
>CAYYBK010000317.1:0-1793 GCA_964470015.1 uncultured Syntrophales bacterium | reverse complement strand
CAATAAAAAACCCGCTATTTCTAACGGGTTTTTTACTTTATTGGACTTTGTTGGATTTTTAAATGGTGCCTGGGGCCGGAATCGAACCGGCACGTTACCAGGTAACGAGGGATTTTAAGTCCCTTGCGTCTACCAATTCCGCCACCCAGGCCTAAAGAATTAAAAGTCCGCAGAAACATTCGCGCTTATATTATTTTTAATATTACCTGTCAAGGATTTGCTGGCGGTAATTACGCCGGCAGCGTCCGCCCATTACGACACAGATACCGCGAGAGGACTGCTGATTTGTTCCTTGAAGATTATGCGATTTATGTGTTAAGGATTTAGAAAAATATGAAAAAGGTGTTTTTTAATGCTGGATTCAGATATTATTATTGAGGGCGGCAAGGCCCTCTTGCTCGATGAGCAGAATACGATCATCGAAGAAGCGGCGGTTGTCGTTGATGGCGGAGATATAACGGCCGTTGGGAAAAAAGCGGAAATCAAAGTGAAATACACGGCAAAGAAAACGATCGATGCCCGGAATTCTCTGGTAATGCCCGGTTTTGTCAATTGCCATACTCATGCCGCCATGACCTGTTTCCGTGGTATGGCGGATGATTTGGAACTGATGGATTGGCTTAATAACTATATTTTCCCGGCGGAAGCTAAGAACATAAACAAAGAACTTGTTTACTGGGGATCAATGCTCGCTGCGGCGGAAATGATCCGATCGGGAACAACCACCTTCTGCGATATGTACATATTTGAAGATGAAACGGCCCGTGCGGCGAAACAGGCCGGATTGCGCTGTCTCCTCGGGGAAGTGCTTTTTGATTTCCCTACGCCGAATGTCAAATCCCCCGAAGCAGGTTTGGCTTATATCCGCTGGCTTATTGAAAAATGGCGAAATGATCCCCTGATCAACATGATTGTCGAACCGCATGCGCTTTATACCTGCTCTAATGCTCTGCTCATTGCAGCCAAGAAACTTTCCGATGAATATAATGTGCCGCTGGGGATGCATTTACTGGAAAACAAAGATGAACGGGAGCAGCTTCATCAGAAATTCGGCCAGGGAGCGGTGTCCTTCTTAAATGACATCGAATTCCTGAACGAGCGCCTGCTTGCTTTCCACTGTGTCTGTTTTTCCGCGGAAGACATGCGTCTTTTCGCCGATCACGGCTGTAAAATTGTCCATAATCCCGTCAGCAACATGAAACTGGCGAGCGGCATCGCCCCTGTCGCTGAAATGCTCAAAGCCGGCATTACTGTCGGATTGGGCACCGACGGCTGCGCCAGCAACAACAACCTGGACATGATCAAAGAAATGTCCATCGCCGCCAAGCTGCAGAAAGTAGCCAGCCTTGACGCGACAGTGATGGATGCCCGCTCAGCGCTGCGGATGGCCACAATTGAAGGTGCAAATACTTTGGGATTGGGAAAAATCACCGGTTCGCTGGAAGCCGGCAAAAGGGCTGACATCATCATCATCGGCCTGAACAAACCACATCTCACTCCTCTCTATAACGAGTATTCGCAGCTCGTTTATGCCGCCGGCAACGCCGATGAATACCTCAATGGCGTGCTGCCGGCGGGGGATTATTACTGGTACATGGTGGCCAATGCCGCCAGCAACGGGCAGTTCAGCTTTGGCGTTGCCGTAGACACCAATATCGATGCCTACGAACCCAACGACACACCGCAAACCGCCTTCGTGCTGCCGGACTCGATGAACAAAGTCAGCGGTAACCTCGACAACGCCAACGATGTCGATTACTTCGACTTCAAGGCCGTGCGCGGCCAGAGCGTGA
>CAYYBK010000316.1:0-1793 GCA_964470015.1 uncultured Syntrophales bacterium | reverse complement strand
GTTATTCTTTGGCTTTTTTCGTTATGTGCGCGGTTGCAATAGTTGCAGGTAGTTTGAAAGACAGTATCGGCCCACTGATTATATTAACCGTATCCGGCCTTTCTATCGGCCTGGGATACATTATCATGTCACAGCTAAGCATGCCCTGGCAGCTCTATCTGCTTTACGGTCTGTTCGTGGGAATCGGGTTCAGCACACACGACGTTATTACACTGTCTACAATCGCCAGATGGTTTGTCAAATATCGCGGTATGATGTCGGGCATCGTGAAAGTGGGAACGGGAGCAGGGCAGTTTCTGGTTCCCCTGATCGCTTCGGCGCTTATTTCCGCCTGCGGATGGCGCAATGCCTATCTTATCATCGGCGGTTTTGTCCTGGCTGCGCTGGTGATTTTCGCGCAGATCATGAAGCGTGATCCCCGGGACATCGGAATGCTGCCGGACGGAAGACAGCAGGGCCCCGAAGGCGGTACTTCCCGAACCGGAGGCGAAGGCCTTTCCTTAAGGACGGCAGCCAGGACAATGCAATTCTGGGGAATCTGTCTTTCTGAATTTGCCGTCTTTTTCTGTTTCTTCACCATCATCGTGCATATCGTTCCTCATGCCATGGATATGGGCATCAAACCCGCAATTGCCGCATCCGTGATTTCCACGATCGGCGGGGTGAGCATGCTGGGACGTTTCATCATGGGTATGGCCAACGATAAAATCGGCGGAAAGCGTTCCCTGATCGTTTGCTTTATCATCCTGATCAGCAGCATTATTTTGCTGCAGTTTACCGACAGCACATGGATGTTGTTTGTTTTTGCTTTTGTTTACGGATTCGCCCATGGCGGTTTTTTCACGGTAATGTCGCCGACAATAGCCGAATTTTTCGGCATGGATTTCCACGGGCAGTTGTTCGGAACAGTGCTGTTTATCGGCACCGTGGGAGCTACTATTGGGCCGATCATGACTGGATTCATCTTCGATATTACCGGGCAGTATCGGATAGCTTTCATGGTTTTGACAGTATTCGCCGTCGCGGGATTCCTGCCGGTTATCTTCCTGCGTCCTCTCAAACGGGCCGTTAAATCATAATATAAAATCACCTGCCCCATATCCGGCTGCGCTTGGCCGAAAGCTTCGTTTATTGACTTTTTGCAGGAAATAGGTTATCCGCGCCGCTGTAAATAACACTCGCCGCTCGAGGCTTCGCATACAGTATATGACAGAACAGCAAATCGCCCGCCGCAAGGCATATATGGCTCTGGCCGCCATTCCCCTGCTCTGGGGATACAATTGGGTCATCATGAAAGAGTCGCTTCAATATTGCGACCCTTTTATCTTCTCGGCGTTGCGCACCTTTTTTTCGGGATTTATTTTATTATTCCTGCTTTTCCGCGAAACAGGAAGCATCATGCCGAAAAATATTACCCTGTTGATTTTTACCGGGCTTTTTACGACAGGTGGAGGAGTGGGCGTCGCCATCTGGGCACTCAACAACGGCGGTGCCGGCAAGACGGCGGTGCTGGTCTGGACCATGCCTTTCTGGATACTGATTCTGGCCTGGCCCATCCTTTCCGAAAAAATCCGCGGCCTGCGCTGGATCGTCGTCGGATTGGCCTCTTCGGGATTAACCCTGATCCTGGCGCCCTGGAACGTAACACTTGATTTGTTCGGATCACTGCTGGCCGTCCTGGCCGGTTTTATGATGGGATTCGGCGCAATTTTAGTCAAAATCATGCGCAAAAAAGGTGATTTCGACATCATGTCCGTGACGGCGTGGCAGTTTTTTTTCGGGGGAATCCCTAT
>CAYYBK010000315.1:0-1798 GCA_964470015.1 uncultured Syntrophales bacterium | reverse complement strand
CATCTACAACTTCAAATGTCCCCGTCGAAACCGTGACGCCCCCTTCCATTTATTTACGTTAATATATTCAGCCGTCGTTCCGTTGTCAAAGAAAGCTGGCCGATTTACCATTATCTTTTTTCTTTTTTCTTTTCCGCAAGCCGTGTCTCTCTTCTGGCCATTGCCTCCCTGTTGCGCCTTCGCTGTTCTTCCGTTTCCAAAAAAAGCGGCGGGAGGGGAATAGGTTTGTTGTCCCGGTCGATGGCGACAAAAGTAAGATAAGCCGAAGCCGTATGGCGCTTTTTGCCGGTTAACAAATTCTCCGATTCTACCCGGACACCCACCTCCATGGACGTTCTTCCCACAAAATTCACGGAAGCCGTCAGCGTTAAAAAATCGCCGATAAAGACGGGATGATGAAAGTCAAGCCGGTCGATGGAGGCGGTAACGGCAATCATCCTGGCATGACGCATCGCCGCCACGCCCGCTACTGTATCAATCAGTTTCATAATAACACCGCCGTGGATATTTCCAGCCGGATTGGCATCCTCGGGATTCATCATTTGAGCCATAACGACACTTTTATCATCCATAACTTCTCCCATAGTTTTGCTTCTCATTCCCTTCTGTAATTATTTGTGCGGTTTTTTGGACCGTATAAAACATAAGCCTTTGCAGTTTCTCAAACTTTTACCAACCTGGATTTGAAAGAACGGGCAATGTCGCGCCGTTCTTCACGCTGCTTAATATCCTGCCGGCGGTCGTAAAGTTTTTTGCCCTTGCCGATCCCGATTTCTACTTTCACCTTGCCGTCTTTGAAATAAAGTTTCAGCGGAACCAGCGACAAGCCCTTTTCCCGTGACTTGCCGTATAGTTTTCTGATCTCCCTTTTATGCAGCAGAAGCTTGCGCGCCCGCAGCGGTTCATGGTTAAAACGGTTACCGTGATCATAATGGCTGATATGCATTTCCCGCAAAAAAACCTCATTGTCTTTCACAACAGCATAGCTTTCCTTTAAATTCGCTTTACCGGACCGCAACGCCTTGACCTCCGTCCCGGTCAGAACAATTCCCGCCTCATAGGTATCGCCAATATCATAGTTAAGACGCGCCGTTTTATTCGATGCGATAAGTTTTTGCGCCGTATTTTCTTTAGCCATAAGCCATTTTTACATTAAAATGAAAGGATTGCCATTATTTTTTCGGACAAACCGGCAAATAATCCGGTTTCACATGGCCGAGCGACTTAAAAATGTTATCCCGGATATTTTTGTTTTCTTTTTCCAATTCATTGAGCAGGTTTTTTATATAAATTCTGCGCGAGGAAGCACTGGAAGGACAAAGGTTCTTTATCACCGGGAAGCCGCGCTCCCGGCTGTATTTTTTGATCAATTCCTCCCGCACATAAACCAGCGGGCGTATTATGTGCAGCGTGCCGCTGAATATACCCTGATTTGGCATCATCGTGCTTATTTCCCGGCCGTAAAACATGTTAATCAATAGAGTTTCGATAATGTCGTCCCGGTGATGGGCAAAAGCGATTTTGTTGCAGGATTCCGCCGCGGCAATTTCAAAGATACGTTTCCGGCGCAGCCGTGAACACAAAAAACAGGGATTTTTCCTGTTAAAATCGCTATGCGCCAAGGGGCCGATCGATGTTTTTTCCATTTTATACTCATAATCGTTATCGCGCAGATATTTTTCCAACTGGTCAAATCCGCCATAGGAATCATCAAAACCCATGTCGATATTCACCGCCATAATGGAAAACCGCGGCACAAAAATCAAGCCACACGCTAAGTACCAAACCATCCGCACGT
>CAYYBK010000314.1:0-1833 GCA_964470015.1 uncultured Syntrophales bacterium | reverse complement strand
ACGCAGGATGGTGCGCAGCTTCTTCACATAAGCGGCGGCCTCTTCCGGCGAACGCATATCGGGTTCGCTGACAATCTCAATCAGCGGCACACCGGTACGGTTCAAATCGACATAGCTTACCGGGTTATGTTCATCGTGCACGAGTTTGCCGGCATCTTCCTCCATATGGATGCGGGTAATGCCTATTTTCTTTTGCGCCCCGTTTACTTCCAGTAAAATATACCCGTGCTCCGCAAGGGGATACGCATATTGCGATATCTGATAGCCTTTGGGCAGGTCGGGATAAAAATAATTCTTCCGCGCAAAGCGGCAAGACTTATTGATGGTGCAGTTTGTCGCCAGCGCCATCCGCATGGCGTATTCCACGACCTTTTCATTCAATACCGGCAGGGAGCCGGGCAGGCCCAAGCAAACCGGGCATGTGTGGCTGTTGGGTGCGCCGCCGAATTTGGTCGAACAGGAACAGAAAATTTTTGTCTCCGTTAAAAGCTGGGCATGGACTTCCAGGCCGATAACCGTTTCAAAATCCATTATAAACACGGCCTCCTTTTCTCTAATTGCGCATTCCTTTCATAAACAGAGGCTATCCGGATGAGCTTTCCCTCTTCAAAATGACCGGCTAAAAACTGGACGCCGACCGGCAAACCTGCTTTGGTAAAACCGCAGGGCACCGAGATGCCGGGAATCCCGGCCAGATTAGCTGAAATAGTAAAAATATCAGAAAGATACATCTGTAAGGGATTATCAGTTTTTTCGCCGATTTTAAACGCGGGCGTGGGCGTTGTCGGCGTGAGAATAACATCACATTTCTGGAACGCTTCTGCAAAATCAGTTTTGATTAATGCCCGCACCTGGGACGCCTTCTTATAGTAGGCATCGTAATATCCCGCCGAAAGTGCGTAGGTGCCGATCATGATCCGTCTTTTAACTTCGGCTCCGAAGCCCTGCATTCTCGTTTTTTTGTACATATCGAGCAAATCGCGGGCATCCGCCGCCCGGAAGCCGTATTTCACGCCGTCGTAGCGCGCCAGATTGGAACTGGCCTCCGCCGGGGCGATAATATAATAAACGGCCAGGCAATACTCCGTATGGGGTAAAGAAATATCAACACACCGGCCGCCGTTTTTTTCAATTACATCGACGACATTCTTTATCGCCGTGCTGACTTCCGGATCAATACCTTCAATAAAATATTCCCGGGGAATGCCGATTTTCCAGCCTGTAATATCACCCCCGACAAATTGCCGGTAATCGGGAACGTCCATTTTTACCGAAGTGGATTCACGGGGGTCATAACCGGCCAGAACATTCATCATAATGGCGCAGTCTTCCACATCTTTCGTGAAGGGACCGATTTGATCCAGCGAAGAGGCAAACGCAATCAAGCCAAAACGCGATACACGGCCGTAAGTCGGCTTCAAGCCGACGACCCCGCAAAGTGACGCCGGCTGGCGGATGGAACCGCCGGTATCGGATCCGACGGAAGCAATACACTCATCGGCGGCAACCGCAGCGGATGAACCGCCGCTGGAACCGCCCGGTATTCTTTCCAGATCCCAGGGATTGCGGGTAACGCCGAAATAAGACGTTTCGGTGGAAGACCCCATGGCAAATTCATCCATATTGGTCTTGCCGACAAAAACCGCTCCGGCATTTCTGAGCTTCTCCACCACGGTCGCATCATAGGGCGGAATGAAATTGTCCAGAATATGCGAACCGCAGGTGGTGGCTATCCCTTTTGTACAGACGATATCCTTCAAGGCGACGGGAATGCCTGTCAAGGGTTTGATATTTCCCTGTTTAATGTCTGCATCGGCACGGTCTGCCGCCGCC
>CAYYBK010000313.1:0-1851 GCA_964470015.1 uncultured Syntrophales bacterium | reverse complement strand
GTGTTCATGGAAAAGATTCTTGTCGTCGATGATGAAACTCATATCCTTAGAATTTTGAAGAATTATCTGCAAACGGAAGCATATCAGGTTTACACCGCAACAAGCGGCGAAGAAGCAATTCAAAAAGTAAGGGAAGTCGAACCCCGGATTGTTTTGCTGGATATTATCATGCCGGGTAAAGGCGGAATTAATACCCTGAAGGAAATAAAGAAAATAAATCCCCGCACCGCCGTTATTATGATCAGTGCGGTAATCGACGAAGAACTGGCCAGAAGAGCTCTGGAATGCGGCGCCGACGATTATATTACTAAACCGTTCGATCTTAATTTTCTGGGAAAACGAGTGAGAATCAAAATGCTGCAGCTTCTGAATAACGAAGACATTAAAGAAAGCGGCGGCGTGCCGTCATCCGCTAGCCCTGCGAGAAAAATACTTCTTATCGATGATGAGGAGGATTTCTGCCGGGCATTGAAGAAGCGGCTGGAAATGAGGAATGATTTTCAGGTATTTACGGCTACGGGAGGCGATGAAGGGATCCGCCTGGCCAGGATACAGAAACCGGACGTTATCTTGCTTGACATTATGATGCCGGATAAATCGGGGACACTGATTGCCGAAGAATTATTGGAACATCCCGCTACCAGTTCCATTCCGATCATATTTGTCACCGCTCTGATTAAAACGGAAGAAACAGAACAAAACAAGGGCATGATTGGCGGACACACTTTCATAGCCAAACCGGTTATGATTGATGAACTGATTGAAAAAATTAATGTCATGTCGCCGGGCGGAGCTGGCATGTCCGATAATAACTAAATAATATTGGTTGCTAAAAGTATTTATATGGCCGATCGCTACAATAACAATTTAAACAGACACTTTAACAATTATTTCTCCGCAATAGATATTCATTTCGGTAATTTCATCGGGGAACAGGCGCCGGGTAATAAAGATTATTTGCTTCTGGCAGCAGCTCTTGCCAGCCGGTATGTGCGTTGCGGGCACATTTGTCTGGATTTGAATTCTTTAGCCGGCGGCAGTATTGCCTCAAGTGAAGCAGTGGAAGGCCCTGTTACATGTCCCGAACTCGAAGTGTGGCTCCGCGCCTTGAAATCGTCCTGCGCTGTCGGCCGCCCCGGCGATTTTAAGCCTTTGATTTTAGATAATAATAACCGCTTATATTTGCAGCGTTACTGGCGCTATGAACAGGATATTGCACAAAATATCTTGTGCCGTATATCCACTATTGCGGAAACAAAATTCGACAAAGCGGATATCGGGGCGAAACTTAGGCTTTATTTCCCGGAGAGCAAGAAGCAGGAGCCTCATTGGCAGAAAGTTGCCGCCACGGCGGCTTTGCTGAAAAAATTTCTGGTCATCAGCGGCAGTCCCGGCACGGGCAAGACAACCACCATAACGAAGATCATGGCCTTGCTCCTCGAAGTTACGCGGGAAAAATTGCGGATAGCGCTGGCGGCTCCGACCGGCAAAGCAGCCGCACGGCTGCAGGATTCGGTTCAGAAAACGAAGGCGAAGTTGCTTTGCGCCGACTCCACGAAAGAATTGATTCCGGACAATGCTCAGACGGTTCATCGCCTGCTCGGCACCATCAGCAAATCACCTTATTTTAAGTTTAACGAAAATAATCGGCTGCCCTGCGATCTTGTTGTAATTGATGAAGCCTCAATGGTGGACGTACCGCTTTTGGCCAAACTTTTACAGGCCCTGCCGCCGGAGGCGCGGATAATTTTGCTTGGCGACAAAGACCAGTTGGCCTCGGTAGAAGCCGGAGCGGCCTTGGGCGATATTTGCTACCCGGATAGCGTCAATAAATATTCTGAAAAATTTGCA
>CAYYBK010000312.1:0-1877 GCA_964470015.1 uncultured Syntrophales bacterium | reverse complement strand
TTTTGACCGCTGGTTTCTTATCCGGCAGCGGCGGGTAAGGAACCGGATTGCCTTTCAGACCGCATGCGGTAAACGCAACAACCAACATCAGTATTAAAAAACTATTTTTTACCGGATTGTTTTTCAATTTCCCTGATCCTTTTCAGCACTGCTGCCTTCGCCGTGCCGCCTATATGACGGCGGGAATCAACCGCATTTTCCAGTTTTATATTATCCAGTATGTCGGCGCTGAAACCAGCATAAAATTTTTGATATTCATCCGGCGTTAATTGATCCAAATTCTTTTTATTTCTCAGACAATAGGAGACCAATTTCCCCACTATCTCATGTGACTTGCGGAAAGGTACGCCTTTCTTTACCAGATATTCGGCAATATCTGTGGCCGTAGAGAATCCGCCCTGCGCGGCAGCATACATTCTCCGGGCATTAAATTTTACCTGACCGATCATCTCGGCAAATATCGCCAGACATTCTTTTACCGTATCCACGGCATCAAACAGCGGTTCTTTGTCTTCCTGCAAGTCCCGGTTGTAAGTCATCGGCAACCCCTTCAGAAGAGACATGATCGCAAAAAGATCACCGTATACCCGCGCGCATTTGCCGCGAATCAATTCCGCGACATCGGGATTTTTCTTCTGGGGCATAATACTGCTGCCTGTCGTATAGGCGTCGGAAATTTCCACGAAACCGAATTCATCGGAGGACCATAAAATCAGGTCCTCGCAGAAACGGCTTAAATGCATCATCGTAAGTGCCGCGGTAAAAATAAATTCCGCAATAAAATCCCTGTCCGCAACAATATCCATGCTGTTTCTGCTTATTTGCGGAAAATTCAACTCCTGCGCCGTCTGCCTGCGGTCAATGGGTAAACCCGTACCCGCCAATGCCGCCGCCCCCAATGGCAGTATATTAAATCTGCGCTTACAATCTGCAAATCTCTCCATATCCCGGGCAAACATTTCCCAGAATGCTAAAAGATAATGGGAAAGTAATACGGGTTGCGCTTTCTGCATATGCGTGTATCCGGGCATGATTATCGAAATTTCACTCTTTGCCGATTTCACCAATTGCGCTTGCAGCAACTGCAGGGCAGAAATGATGGCGTTAACCTCATGTCTCAAGAAAAGTCTGACATCAAGTACAACCTGATCATTGCGGCTCCGGCCGGCATGAAGTTTCCCGCCTGTTTCGCCCGTACGCCTGATAAGCTCCCGCTCAATAGCCATGTGAATATCTTCATCGGCGGGATCAAAGGCAATTTTGCCTCGCTGCAAATCAGCGGAAATGCTTTTCAAGGCTGATACAATCTTCTCCGCCTCCTGCCGGTCAACGATTCCCTGTTTCGCCAGCATCTTTACATGGGCAATACTCCCTTCAATATCGTAAGGGTATAGACGTTTATCGAAATGAATGGAAGCGGTGAATTTCTCCACGCTCTTCGCTGTCGCTTTTTGAAAGCGGCCGCTCCATGGTTTTTTATTGTCAGCCATTTATTTTCTCCGGATGCCGATAAATTTATTTTTTCAGCATGCTTTGTATTATCAGCCGTAAAGCGTTCAGCTTGATAAATCCCGTTGCGTCCTTCTGATTATAGACCTGATCCTTTTCAAAAGTTGCAAAAGCCTCACTGTAGAGGGAATTTGGCGATTTGCGTCCCGCAACGGTACAATTCCCCTTATACAACTTCATCCGCACCGTACCGGTAACATTTTCCTGCGTCGCATCAATGTAAGTTTGCAGAGTTTTCATTTCCGGTGCATACCAGAAGCCGTTATAAACAAGCTGAGCATATTTCGGCGTCAGGGAATCACGCATCAGCATTACTTCCCTGTCCATGGTAATGGATTCCAGGGCGCGATGCGCCGCCCAGAGTACAG
>CAYYBK010000311.1:0-1906 GCA_964470015.1 uncultured Syntrophales bacterium | reverse complement strand
TATGGCAGGAAGTTTAAAGTACGCGGATGTTTACAGGGAGTCGGTGACGCAGCCGGAGGTTTTTTGGGGAAAAGCGGGCGAAGAGATTAAATGGGCAAAGAAATGGGACAAGGTACTGGATGACAGCAAAAAGCCTTTTTACCGTTGGTTTGTCGGCGGAGAATTGAACACCTGTTACAATGCCTTGGATTATCATGTGGAAAACGGCCGGGGCAATCAGCTGGCAATTATTCATGACAGCCCGGTAACCAATTCCGTGACAAAAATCACATACAAGGAACTGCTGGATTTAGTAGCCGGATTTGCCGGTGTTCTGCAGGGAATGGGCATAAAGAAGGGGGACAGGGTAATCATCTACATGCCGATGATTCCGCAGGCGGTAATCGCTGTGCTGGCCTGCGCCCGGCTGGGCGCCGTCCACTCCGTCGTTTTCGGCGGATTTGCACCGAATGAGCTGGCCATCCGCATCAATGACGCCAAGCCCGACGTCATCGTCAGCGCCTCCTGCGGCATTGAAGGCAAAAAAGTCATTCCGTATAAACCCATGCTGGACGAAGCCATTAGGCTGGCCGAGCACAAGCCGCAAAAGACCGTTATCTTCCAGCGTCCGCAGCTCTCCGCGGAACTGATCGCCGGCCGCGATTTTAACTGGGACGATTTGATGAAAAAAGCACCCAAAGTCGATTGCGTAAGCGTAAAAGCAACCGATCCGCTTTATATTCTTTATACATCGGGAACAACCGGCAGACCCAAAGGCGTTATGCGTGATAACGGCGGGCATGCCGTTGCCTTGAAATGGTCGATGAAGCACATTTACGACATGAAACCCGGCGAAGTTTTCTGGGCGGCATCCGACGTCGGCTGGGTCGTCGGCCATTCCTATATTATTTATGCCCCATTGATTTACGGCTGCACGACAATTGTTTACGAAGGTAAACCAATCGGTACGCCGGATCCGGGAGCCTTCTGGCGCGTCATCTCCCAGCATGGCGTTTCCGTGCTGTTTACCGCACCAACCGCTTTCCGGGCCATCAAGAAAGAAGATCCGGAAGGGGTCTACCTGAAAAAATACGACATTAAAACATTAAGATATTTGTTTTTAGCCGGGGAAAGGCTTGATCCCGATACCTACCACTGGGCAAGCAATATGCTGAAAATTCCCGTAATCGACCATTGGTGGCAGACGGAGACAGGCTGGCCGATCGCTGCCAATTGTATGGGCATTGAACCGTTCCCCATCAAAGCCGGTTCGCCGACTAAATCCGTACCCGGCTACAAGGTGGAAATCCTGGACAGCAACGGCCAGGAATTGCCCAACGGCCGGGAAGGGTCCGTTGCCATCAAACTGCCGCTGCCACCGGGCTGCCTGCCGACACTGTGGAACGATGACAAACGCTATCTGGACTACGTAACCGAAATTCCCGGTTACTATATCACGGGCGACGGCGGCTTTTACGACAAGGACGGCTATCTGTTTATCATGGGCCGCATTGACGACGTTATCAATGTTGCCGGCCACCGCCTTTCCACCGGGGCAATGGAAGAAATTATCGCCAAACATAAAGATATCGCCGAATGCGCCGTTTTCGGCATGAACGAGCAGCTTAAGGGCGAGGTGCCGGTTGGCTTTGCCGTGCTCAAGGCCGGGGTCACCCGCGATCACAAGGAAATCGTCAAAGAGCTGGTGCAGATGGTGCGGAATGAAATAGGCGCCGTCGCCTGTTTCAAACAATGTGCCATTGTTAAGGCCCTGCCGAAAACACGGTCCGGTAAAACCCTGCGCGGTACGATGCGCAAGATTGTCAACCAGCAGGAGTATGTGGTACCTTCAACAATTGAAGACCCGGCTGTATTGGATTCCATCAAGAGCGCAGCAAAAAATCTGGCCGAAGAAGGATAGGGTAAG
>CAYYBK010000310.1:0-1908 GCA_964470015.1 uncultured Syntrophales bacterium | reverse complement strand
ATGAGCCTTACGCGCCAACAGATGGGCAAGAAATATCACCATCGCAATTTTCACCATTTCAGTTACCTGGAAGGAAAAAAATCCCAGATTCAACCAGCGTGTTGCTCCGCCGCGTTTGAGACCGACGTGCGGAATCAAAAGCAGGGTAAGCAAAATCAAAGACAAAATTACTCCGGGATATGCGACCTTCTTCAGCAGCGCATACGGAATCTTGGTCATCAGTACCATCAAGACAAGGCCCATGAAGACAAACAGGATCTGCTTCTTTAAAAAAAACTGGCCGTCCTTGAAGCGCTCCAATGCGATTATGGAACTGGACGAATAAATCATCGCCGTTCCGACAGTCACCAGGATCAAGGTAACCAGCAGCAGAATAACATCCGGTGATTTGTCTTCTTTTTTTACTACAGTTTCCATTTACAGATTTCCGATCATGTTTTTGAAAGAATCGCCGCGTTCTTTATAATTTTTGAATTCGTCAAAACTGGCACACCCCGGCGAAAGCAATACGATGTCGCCTTCGGCCGCATTCCGGTAGGCGCTCTCCACGGCTTCCCGCAATGTACGCCTTTTTTCTGCAGGAACTTCCGGACCGATCATAGCCGCAATGCGCTCCCGTGCTTCGCCGAACAAAATTACTTTTTTTGTTTTTTTCGTTAACAGCGGCTGAAGTGTATCGAAATCCCCGTCTTTATCCCGCCCTCCCAAAAGCAGTATCACCGGCTCGGTAAAAGTATCCAGCGCACGCACGACAGAACCGACATTCGTTCCTTTGGAATCGTCATAAAATTTTACACCTTTCTTCTCCCCCGCATATTCTATCCGGTGCGGCAATCCCCGAAAACCGGCAACGGCATTTACTATGCTTTCCCTGCCGCAGCCGCAAAAGCGCGCCGCCATTACCGCCGCCATGATATTTTCCACGTTATGCAGTCCCGGTAACTTTATCATGCTCCGCGGATACATCTCTTCACTGCCGTCGAAGGATTTAAAAATGAGATCATCTCCCCTTAGATGCATTCCCCGCTGAATTTCTTTGGCCGAACTGAAGAGAGCAATCTTTGCACCGATATGCGGCGCCATGGATTTCTGTTCCGCGTCTTCGGCATTGAGAATGGCATAATCAGCAGCGTTCTGATTGGCAAATATTAAAGCTTTGATGCTGCGGTATGCTTCGAACGATCCGTGGTAGTCGACGTGATCGCATGTTACATTCAGGAGAATTGCGATGAAAGGATGAAATTTTTCCACCCACTGCAGCTGGAAGCTGCTGATTTCCGCAACAACAAAATCCTCATTTTGCGCGGTACCGGCAAATTCAATCAAAGGATTGCCGATGTTGCCGCCGACAAAAACTCTTTTGCCCGCCCCCGCAAGAATTTCTCCCAGTAAACTTGTGGCTGTCGTCTTGCCGTTGGTGCCGGTGACAGCAATCATTGGTTTCTTTAGAAAGCGGTAAGCCAGTTCGATTTCACTCATAACCGGAACTTTTTTACGGACAGCCTCAGCCAGAATATCGTTATAGGGCGGAACACCCGGTGATGGGATAACCATATCGGCGCCGTTTAAGATTTCGGCGTCATAACTGCCGATTTCCAGCCATTTCTCCCGCGCGATCCGTGCAAAGCGTTCATCCCATGCTTCGCGCGGCTTTTCGTCGGTAACGGCAACGCGGGCACCGCGTAACCCCAGAAAGGCGGCCGTGGCAATACCCGTCCGGCCCATTCCGATAACAACTATTTTTTTGCCTTGTAAATTCATATTCCCTCTAACGCAGCTTCAGCGTACTTATCGCCATCAGGGCCAGTAAAATGGAAATCACCCAAAACCGTACAATTACCTTCGGTTCCGCCCAGCCTTTCAGCTCGAAATGATGATGCAGAGGCGCCATCCGGAAGATGCGTTTAC
>CAYYBK010000309.1:0-1921 GCA_964470015.1 uncultured Syntrophales bacterium | reverse complement strand
GTATTGTATAAAACGTCATACTCGGCCCCTTCGCAATCAATTTTTAATAAATCGCAATGATCGATATCGTTCTCGCGGAATATTTCAGACAACGTCAGGCAAGGCACATCCAGAGAATCTTTATTGATATCAGTTATTGTCGCCGAAGTCGTAAAAGCATCTGCGGCGTCAAAAGTTATTTTTATCGTACCGTTGTGCCCGCACACCGCTTTGTTAAAACAATTAATTTTTTCTCGGCAATTTAATTCCCTGTTTTTGATCAGCTGCCGAAAGTTCGAATATATCGGTTCATAAGAATAAATCGTGCAATGCGGATATTTTGACGCCGCAAACAGCGTGAAGAAGCCGACATTTGCTCCAATATCAATTATTACGGGATTGTCTTTGATTTTTTTCTTTATTCCGACAGCGTACGCATTTTCCATAAATATTTCTTTAAACTCATGGTGTAATCTTTTCGGCACCTCGATCTTTATGTTTCTTCTGGCGACAAATAAAAGCCGGTCATCTTTAATCAAACCGAATTTATCAATAAAATGAAGATGCCAATTCGAAATGTTATTTATGAGGTTCAAGTATCTTGACATAAAGTTTTCCCTGTTGTCTTAAATTTTCCCCGGTTCTCATTTTTTTTGGTTGTCCAATCTTAAATACGCAAGCAAACGTTAATTTCCCGGCACCGCCCGAACCAGCACCCGGGCAGCTAAGAATCCGGAAACGGCAGTTTGGAAGTTGACCTGTGCGCCGGACGCAGCAGATCATCCACCGTTTTTACCGGATTAAACACGGCCGCAGGCAGCTTTACAAAGAGTGTATTCCAATAGGCCATGGCGCCGTTCCATAGTCCGGGCACTTCGAGAGCTTTGAAAGTAATTCCTTTCTCAATTTTTGTTGTTATCAGATATGCTTTCCGGTTGGCATAATTAAGGAGGCGGAATGTCTCACCATGATGATTCTTCAGGCTGCATACCATATCCACCGGATTAAAATATTTTGCCCGTGACCAGATGGCCAGCTGGGCAGGGCTGCTTTTATCGACATGCCCGCTTTCCACAATCTGCGGTGTTTGCGTTCCGTCCTTTTCTTCCACCCAGAACGGTCCTCCGCCCGGTTCGCCGACATTTCTCACCACACCGCAGACGCGCAGCGGCCGGTTCAACAAGGAAAAGACCGTTTTTATTTTTCTATTTTTTCCCTGCTGCGCAAAATTATTCGGAAAAACTATGTTGAGCGCTTCCGCGCAGTATTGGGTCATGTGATCAAAATCAGCATCATTAAATGCTCCCACCTCCAATTGCTGTAGAAATGCAAATATTTTCTGCTGAATTTTCATAGCCATGCCGCCCAGCATTTTCCTGAAAAGGACGTTTCTTGCGGAAAGCGGCCGCGGGGCAATGTTATCAATGTTTTTGATAAAAACAAAATCGGCTTTGAGATTGTTCAGGTTCTCCAGCAGCGTACCGTGTCCCCCGGGCCGGAAAACGAGTTCCCCGTTTGCATCCCGCAACGGTTTATCGGCGGCATCGACGGCAATTGTATTCGTCGCATCAGACTGAACCGACAAGGTGATCTGATATTTTTTACCGTAAAAAAACTCATCCTGCGCCAGAATGTTCTTCAAAGACTGTCTTATTTGCCGCTTATGCTCCGCCGCAACGGTGAAATGCAAATTACTCACGCCGTCAATTCCGGCAATATATTCCCCCGCTTCTGCAAGATGCTCCGCCAAAGCGGTGCGCAACTTTCCCGACGGATAGCGATGAAACGGAATCAATGCCTTGGGCAGGTTGCCGTAATTCAAACCATCCCCTTCCAGTATAAACTTGAGCAACTCCCCGATCTTTTTCTCGCGCAGGATCCGCCCGCCGACTTCATCTCCGGCAATGAGCGGAAAGAACGGCATCTTTTTTAAATCCCGGAA
>CAYYBK010000308.1:0-1948 GCA_964470015.1 uncultured Syntrophales bacterium | reverse complement strand
CACTCCGTTTACACGGGAAAGATCACGGATCGCATCCCTGCAGTTCTGCAAAGCATCTCCCTGATTCGAACCAATCCCGATATAGCAGAAAATTCCCGTCAACTCTTTATAACCGGCGGCTGATTATTTATCCCGTAAGCCCAAAACATCCTGCATATCATACAGGCCGTTTTTCTGATTTACGATCCAGTGTGCGGCGCGAATCGCTCCTTTGGCGAAATTGTCGCGGCTGTGCGCACGGTGAATGAATTCCAGCCGCTCGCCCATTCCGCCGAATATCACCGTATGCTCGCCGACGATATCTCCGGCCCGCACCGTCTGAATCCCTATCTCTTTTTTGGTTCTTGCCCCGATTAAACCCTTGCGTTCATAAACGCCGACCTCTTCCAGGTTTCTTCCCAGTTTATCAGCCAGCACCTGCGCCATTTTCACCGCCGTACCGCTCGGTGCATCCTTTTTCAGATTATGATGCGCTTCTACGATTTCCATATCATAATCATCACCGAGAACACCGGCGCAATATTCCAGAATTTTGAGCAGAACATTGACGCCAACACTCATATTGGGCGCCAGAACGCAACGGGTTCTTGCGGCATATTCTTTCGCTTTTTTCAGTTCATCAGGCGTAAATCCGGTGGAACCAATGACGATTGCTTTATTTTTCTCCGCGGCAATTTTCAAATTATTCAGGGACGCTTCATGATGGGTGAAGTCGATGACAACATCGGCCTGATCCAGGCAAGCAGCAAGTTTATCGCCGACAATCACGCCACTCTTTCCCAATCCCCATCGTTCTCCGACATCCTGCCCGACAAGCGGGTTGGCGACCGCTTCCACCGCTCCTACCACCTTAATATCCTTCATCGCGGAAATAAGGCTGATAATTCTGCCGCCCATTTTACCGCCTGCTCCGGTAACGACGACTTTAATCATAAAATAATCTCCTTCAGATTCTTAATGACTTTTTTGCCAGACTGTGGGAAGACCATTCCGGCAAGACAAGCTGTTTGCTATTTAATCAAACCATAAGTGACCATTACTTTTCTTAATTTTTCAAAATTTGCCTCCGACATTTTACAGAGAGGCAAACGATATTCATACTGAATCTTACCCATTAAGGACAACGCCGCTTTTACCGGTACGGGATTAACTTCAATAAAGAGCGCATCAATAAGCGGGCTCATCTTATGATGAAGAGCTTTCGCTTTTTCCATGTCTTTTGCGGCAAATGCATCCACCAGCGCGGCCATATCGGCAGGCGCTACGTTGGATATAACGGATATAATGCCTTTGCCGCCCATTGCCATTAAAGGCAGTGTGAATAAATCATCACCGGACAGGACACAGAAATCTTCGCCGCACAGACCAATAACATCGCTCATCTGCTTAATGGAACCGGAAGCTTCCTTAATGCCAACGATATTTTTTATCTTCGCCAATTTGGCGATGGTTTCCGGCGCCATATTGACACCTGTCCTGCCGGGGATATTGTAAGGAATAATGGGAATCGGAACACTCTCAGCAATAAGTTTAAAGTGCTGATACAAGCCTTCCTGTGTCGGGCGATTATAGTAGGGAGCAACCAGCAGCGCACCGTCGGCTCCCGCATCATAAGCATGCTTCGTGAGCCGCAGAGCTTCCGCCGTACTGTTGGATCCGGTCCCGGCGATCACGGGGACTCTCTTTTTAACCGCATCGATGGTTATTTCGATAACACGGTCGTGCTCTTCATGGGTAAGCGTCGGCGATTCACCCGTAGTTCCGCAGGGAACGATTCCATCCGTTCCATTGGCAATCTGAAATTCAATAAGTTTACGCAACGCTTCTTCATCGATCTTCCCGTTTTTAAAGGGAGTGACAATGGCGACTATTGCACCTTTAAACATATAAAAGCCTCCTCAAATAATTTTTATTTATTACCTATAATCTATTTCTACCTGTGATGCTT
>CAYYBK010000307.1:0-1957 GCA_964470015.1 uncultured Syntrophales bacterium | reverse complement strand
GGTAACCGAATTTATTGATGGATTTGATGAGATTACAGCAACAGGAACAGCATTGGCAGATATATTCTACATTGCGTTTTACATTGTCGCCGTTGAGCATCAGACCAAGTTCCTGGGCGCGGGCAAGGGAATCCAGCATCTCCCGTTTGTCGACGGGGCGGGCCAGTTTGTGGCGGATGAGATATTCGGCCGACCGGCCGAAAGAACAGCATGACTCCAGCGGGACAGTACATTTTTTCCCCTGCAAATGGAGAGCTTCATGGCGGCAGGAACAAAGGCCGATGGAAAAAACTTTGGCCTGTTCGACAATGGCGCAGGCACGCTGATAATCAAATATCTCTACATAATCGTTGAACAATACCGGATCATCGTAAGGTATTGTGCGCATTATTGCTATCTGCTGGCCTTTACTCATGTTGGCGTGATATAAATCTCCTTCATTTAAATAACTGTGAAGCAGATTGGCCCAGTGGCGGCTTTTTTCGGGATCGCCTGTGCGCATCATGGTAAATTCATAAATGCCGATGATGAAAGGCAGCGGCATATAAAGATACTGATTTTTCTTTTCGTACCAGATATCGAGAACCAGCCCGCAATCGCAAAGCTTGTCCAGCATCTTTTGCAGTCTGGTTGCAGGAATGCCCGTTAATCTTTCTATCCGGCCGATTGCCGCTGGCCGGTAAGGCATTTTGACGATTAATTCCGCCTCTTCTTTGCTGTAAAGTTCTTTCAGAAGTTCGGCGAAATTACTTGTGTACGGTACGCGCAGGCTCAATCCGTCGATCTTTTTGCCTAATCTTTTATAAATGTCTTTTCCGACGGTGTGAGCCATGAGCTAGCCTTTGATGTTTAATGGATATTTTAACGATTTCCGTGCTGATCATAGCAGAATATTAATCGCCATTCCAGCGTCAATAAATGATATCTTTTCCGCTCAAGTAAATATTTTAATTAGCTTTTATTGATTTGCTTGCGGATTATAGGCAGGAAAAAACGCCGGCGCTTTTAATTCTTCACGGATATAATGAATAATTTTACTTGACAAACCAGGCAAAGTTGCATAATTTCCGCCTTTAAATTTTTATCATTAATGGCGGTTTTTTATGAAGACTTATATGGGCAAAGCCGACGCACAGAACAGCGAATGGCATGTGGTGGATGCCACCGGCAAAGTATTGGGAAGATTGGCGGCCGAGGTGGCGGCCCGGTTGCGGGGAAAGCATAAGGCAACCTATACTCCCCATGCGGATACCGGTGACTTTATTATTGTAGTTAATGCTGAAAAGATTATGCTGACCGGTAAAAAAATGACGGACAAGATTTATTATTCCTATTCCGGTTATCCCGGCGGATTGAGAGAGACAAGTGCCGGTAAGATGCTGGCCGAAAAACCTGAGGATTTAATCCGTATCGCAGTTGCCGGAATGCTGCCCAAGACTAATCTGGGCAGAAAAATGTTAAAGAAGCTGAAAGTGTATACCGGCAATGATCATCCGCATGAGGCTCAGTGTCCGCATATTCTGACGGTTTAATTTCTCTGCGGGACATAGGTCGGGTTTTTTTGATTAAATAATTTTTTGGAGAAGGTATGACACAGACACAAGAACGTTATTATGCCACCGGTAAAAGAAAAAGCGCCATCGCCCGTGTCTATATGAAATCGGGCAACGGCAATATTGTTATCAATAAAAGAAATTATGAGGAGTATTTTACACGTCCCAGCTTGAAAATGATTATCAGGCAGCCTTTGGAGATTACCGGTAAAAACGGACAATTTGATTTTTATGTTAACGTCAGCGGCGGCGGAGTGGCCGGTCAGGCCGGAGCAGTCAAGCATGGAATTTCTAAAGCCCTCTTGGAATATGATGTCCAGCTGCGTCCGATCCTGAAAAAAGCAGGGTTTCTGACCAGAGATGCCCGGGTTAAGGAAAGAAAAAAATACGGTCAACCCGGCGCA
>CAYYBK010000306.1:0-1959 GCA_964470015.1 uncultured Syntrophales bacterium | reverse complement strand
CAAGACATAAATGGCCAAGACATCTAAAAGCCAGATGAGAGAAGAAAGCAGCAGCAGGTAGAGCAGCAGTTTGATGTTGACGATTATTTGCAGGCCGTCGATAAACCGATGAACCGCGGCATCAATCTTATGGGCAAATTCACCCGGCAGTTTGCCCAGAATCCTGTTGATTATTTTCAGCGCCTTGTCCCGGCGCCAGATCAGGCCGGCTATACAAAAAAATATTAATAAAGTCAGAATAAAAAGAACCAGGCTCTATTTGATCATCCACGAAGGCAGATCATTGAAAAAAAAAACGATAACGGAAATCGTCAGCACGGCGAAGCCATCCAATACTCTTTCTACGATTATTGTGCCCAGCGCCGCAGACATTTTGATGGAGCTCTTTTTAGAAATCAGATATGGCCTGGCCAGTTCGCCAATCCGGGCGGGAATTGCCGCAATAGCCAGAAAACCTACCGAGGTGACGGAGAAAAGAGAAAGCTGATCGATCTTTTGCAGCGGTTGCAGAATCACCCCCCAACGGTAGGAGCGCAGCCATTGCATGAAAATGGCGATAATTAAAAAAACGGCAACGTAACTGAAGCTGATTTTTTTTAGATCGCGGGAAATAACCTGAAAGTCAATTCCCCGAACAGATAAATAAACCAGTACCGCGCTGATGATAATCCCGAGGATGACTTTTTTATTCATTTTATCGTCTGGTCCGCTTGCTGCAGAAAAATCTATTGATTTTTGACCAGGTGTTCGGCAATTTTATCGTGCAAAAGCTGGGAAGACAGTTTGTTCCCGATAATTCCGACACGCACGGCAACCGTAGTTAAGTCTTTAGCTTTATATTTAATATCGAACTGAACTTTTTCATCGTTGATTATTGTTGAGATTTTGCCTTGAGCAATTTCTTTGTCGGGAACAACTTCAATACCGCGCATATCGGCGACTGTTTTTTCGCAGGCGCTCCAGACTTTGTCGAAAGAATAGTAATAATCTGTTTTTAATTCGCCGTTGACGAACAGATATGTTCCGGTGCTGGCACCGACAGCGGCTCCGCCGACGACAAGCGGTACGCAACCGGAAAAAAGAAAAGCGGCAAATAACAGAATCGCCATCAAGGATTTATTTCTTTTCATGTTTTTCCCTCCAGAGATATTCATAATTAAATTTAAATCACATGTTTGCTGCTATTGCAATGCCTATTATAAAATAAAGAGTTACGACGTTCTGGAAGTCTGCGCGATTTTTTCAAATTCTTTTAAAAGTTCTTCCTGCTTTTTATTCAGATTGACAGGAGTCTGCACAAATATCTCAATGATCTGATCGCCGCGGCCGTAACCGCGAAGATGAGGGATGCCTTTGCCTTTCAGGCGGAATTTGTTGCCGGTCTGAGTGCCCTTGGGGATTTTCAATTTTTCCTTTTCTTCCAGTGTCGGTACTTCCAGCGTTGCTCCCAATGCCGCCTGGGTAAAAGAAATAGGAATCTGGCAAATTACGTCATCTCCGGAACGGACGAAAAAGTCGTGTTCTTCGACATTCAGAAAAACATACAGATCTCCGCTGGGGCCGCCGTGATCGCCGGCCTCTCCCTCACCGCGCAGCCTTAAACGGGAACCCGTCTCCACGCCGGCGGGAATTTTTAACTGAACATTTTTTTTGATTTTTTCTTTTCCCTGGCCATGGCAACGATTGCACGGCTGGGAAATAAATTTACCACCGCCGCCGCAATGGGGGCAGGTGGAACTGATGGTGAAAAACCCGCTGGACTGGATTACCTGACCGCGACCCTGGCAGGCACGGCATGTTTCCAGTGTTGTTCCCGGAGCAGCTCCGGTGCCCTGACAGTCACGGCAGCTGGCAAGTTTTTCCACATCGATGGTGGTTGTCAGGCCAAATGCAGCGTCAATAAAAGAAATCTTCAAATCATAACGCAAATCAACGCCGCTCCGGGCATGAGAACGGGAT
>CAYYBK010000305.1:0-1968 GCA_964470015.1 uncultured Syntrophales bacterium | reverse complement strand
ACTCCTGCCAACTTGAAATCCGGCAGCGAAGTATTGGGTGAAAGCATGCCGTCAATAACATGCTTATCAAGTGCCATGGAAAGCTCGGACAGCGGCATGGAGACGGGATTGGCTCCAAGCAATTTTAACGCCTCACTCATGTAGGAAGATGGTGAACGCATTTTCATCCCTTGCAAATCGGCTAATCCACGGATCGGATTTCCGACCGAATGCAACTGACCGGTATCGCAGCTGTAAAGCCATAATACTTTATAATCCTTAAAGTCTTCGGACAGATATTTGTCGTAGACCTCATACAACACTTCCGTCGCCTGTACGGCGCTGTTAAAAATAAACGGTAAATCAAAAACGGATGTACGCGGGAAACGTCCCGTAGTATAAGAAGGAACGATAAAAGCGATGTCTGTTATGCCCGTTTTTACTGCGTCAGCCAATTCTTGAGCACCGCCCAAGGCACCGCCGGGAAAAATTTTAATCTTTACCTTTCCACCCGTCAGATTTTCCACCTGCTGGGCAAACGGCATAAAAGACTGCTGATGCTGGATGTGTAGCGGCGACATAAAATGCGCCATCTTCAGATCGATTGTTCCGGCGCCGGCATTTAAGGCGCCCGGCAGAATCATAAATAAGAAGAGAAAGATAACGCCCCACCGGTTAACTATCATTTTCATCATAATCACCCTATTTTTTGTTATGGATTGCCGGCAGTCGATTTCCCTTCCGCTGCCTTTTCATAAAACACGCCCAACTGCTTTTTCCGGTTCTTTCCTTCGGCAAAAATCCGCCGCCAAAATGAACGCAGAAGCAAACTTTCGCATCCGGTTAAGTCGCGACTAATCTGATTTTTTATCATTACAAATTTACGGCAAAAGCTCAAGCGTAATAATCCAATTACCGCGCGGTGCGCAAAAAGCCCTATTAGCACTAAAGCCGAAGACTCCCGGGCATGAGCAAAATTATGATTTTGGGAACATTAATAGCAAGCGCAGACATGAAATAATATCAATTTGTCATTGACAAGCATCTATTTTCGCGGTTATATTTTACAGATAGGATATGCTTAAAGTGAATATTATTTAGTTTACCATCAATCTGGAAAAGAGATGCTGTGTTGAAGGAAAAAGATCAAAAAACATCAGATGCAAGCTGTCCGGATTCTTCTTCCCAATATTCCCCGCCTTGGATTTTTCAACACCGCAACCTCTTTGACGAACTAGGTCTGCAAAAGCTGTGGGATCAGAAAAAACTTATCAACAAGCTAAACCATCTCAACTTTACCGACGGCCACATTTTAATTCTTTTTAATAACAACGGGAACAGCGGTCAGTTCTTGATCAAAGCCTACCCTCAGCCCTGTGTTAAAAATGAACTAGTATGTCATCTGGATAATCATACAAATATTGTTGATCTGAAAAAATGCAGTCCCGCGTATTTGATGATCGAAGACGGCCATACTACAATCCTTGCCGCCACGGAAGCTATCGGTGAAATCGCCGGTCAGATTCGGCTGACCATTCCGGAAAAAAGTTATTTCATAACAAAGCGGAGAACAAAGCGTTACCGCTGTGCCGATATAAACTGCAAAGTAATCCAGGGAGATTTTAATACTCCCGGTATGCTGATTGATTTTACGCCCAGCGGGCTGGGCATCAAACTGACCGGCCACCGGAGCTTGAAGGGCTTTGATGAAAAAAAATCTTTTCTAATTAATCTGAGCCGCAACGGCACCAGACTTTTTTCCGGTTTATGCCGCTGCATCCGCAACAGCGCAGATTTACCGGACGGCAGGATTGTTTTTGTCCCGCTGAATAATCAAATGGCCCTGTTTCCGAAAAGGGAAATGCGCAATCCCCGGCAGCAGATCGTTCCGTCTTTCTCTATGAGCTTTAAACATCCGTTCTTCATGGAAACGGTAGACCGCGATATTTTCGATATTTCCCCGGCCGGATTTTCGGTAAAGGACAAGGT
>CAYYBK010000304.1:0-1980 GCA_964470015.1 uncultured Syntrophales bacterium | reverse complement strand
CGGCACGACTCCGCCATATTTACTGTGATCTTTAATTTGAGACGCCACGACGTTGGACATCATTTTACCGCAGGCAACCACAGCGGCCGCTGTTTCATCACACGATGACTCAATTCCTAAAACCAGCATGTATTATCTGCTTTCATAATAATATTTGCGTAAAATATTTAATAAATATATAAAAGCCGCATTAATTTGTAAATAAACTTTAATATCTTTAATGAAAGTATAGAGAACAATTATGGAATTTAAAACTGATTTTTTAATTTTAGGCAGTGGGATCGCAGGATTGAGCCTGGCCATCAAAGCTGCAATGCTGGGAAGTGTTGCCATTGTCACCAAAAAAGAAAAGTCAGAGTCCAATACCAACTACGCCCAGGGAGGTATCGCCGCAGTTACCGATCAAACGGACAGCTTTGAGGAACACATCAAAGATACCCTGATTTGCGGCGGCGGACTCTGCAAGAAAGAAGTCGTCGATTTTGTCGTTAAAGAAGCGCCACCGCGCATTCAGGAACTTATCGAATGGGGCGTGCAATTCACCAAATCCGAAGTTCCACCCCATCCTTATGACCTAGGCCAGGAAGGCGGCCACACGCACCGACGCGTACTTCATGCAAAGGACCTTACCGGCCATGAAATTGAACGGGCGCTGCATGAAAAAGTAGCCGCGCTGCAAAACGTCACCATTTACGAAAACCACATCGGAATCGAATTGATAATAGAAAAAACTGATGCGGGCAAGCCGCGGCAATGCCTCGGTGCTTATGTCCTCGATATAAATAAAGGGGAAATTCATACCTATCGCGCCAAATACACTGTTTTATCCACGGGCGGAGCCGGAAAGGTTTACCTGATTACGACCAATCCTGATATCGCCACGGGTGACGGAATTGCGATGGCGTATCGAGCCGGCGCCCAGATTGCCAACATGGAATTCATTCAGTTTCATCCAACCTGCCTTTATCATCCCGATGCCAAGGCGTTTCTAATCAGTGAAGCGGTTCGCGGCGAAGGAGGAATCCTGAAGCTTAAAAACGGCTTCCCCTTCATGGATAAATATCACTCCATGAAGAGTCTGGCCCCGCGTGATATCGTCGCCAAGGCAATCGATACGGAAATAAAAAAATCCGGCGATGAATATGTCCTGCTGGATATCACCCATCGCCGCCGCGAATTTTTGATTGACCGTTTTCCCAACATTTACAGCAAATGCCTGGAGTTCGGCATCGATATCACCAGCGATCCGATTCCCGTAGTACCGGCAGCTCATTACATCTGCGGGGGTGTTGCCGTCAGTCCCTACGGCGAAACATCAATCCCGCAGCTCTTTGCCTGCGGCGAAGTATCCTGCACCGGCTTACACGGCGCCAACCGTCTGGCCAGCAATTCACTGCTGGAAGCCGTGGTTTACGCTCACCGCGTCTACACAAAAATCGCCGCTAATTTCGCCCAAACGAGGCAAAGCGAGAATTATATCGCGCCGTGGGATGCAAGCGGCACTACGGAAAGCGACGACAGCATCGTCGTCACCCATAACTGGGACGAAGTGCGGCGGTGCTTGTGGAACTACGTCGGCATTGTGAGATCAAACAAGCGTCTGGAACGCGCCGTAAGAAGAATCGAGCTCATTCAGAAGGAAATCGATGAATACTATCGGAATTACAAAGTCACCAAGGATCTCCTTGAACTGCGCAATATTACAATCGTCGCCAAACTGATTGCCGGCAGCGCCATGGCACGCAAAGAAAGCCGCGGCCTGCACTATAACATCGATTATCCGGAAACGAATGACGAGCTACGGAAAGATACGATAATCGTCAAGGGGTAATTCTGCTTAAACAATCATAGAAAATCATCCCCCCGAGGAAGTTCGAGAAATATTCTTCGGGAGGATGATGAAAATTGCACAGCGTTTAGTCCCCCGTTAATAAGAAACTGGCCGGTGGATTTAGTTTCACTGCCGGATTAATTTCTCCT
>CAYYBK010000303.1:0-1984 GCA_964470015.1 uncultured Syntrophales bacterium | reverse complement strand
CATCCCAGGAACTGGCCGTAGCGGCCGCGTTTGACGGCCATCGGCTTGCCGCACAACTCGCAGACTTCCGCGGTTGCCGGTGTTTCCTGGGCGACGATTTCGCCGTTTTCATTTTTCGCGGCGTTCATCGTATTCTTGCATTCCGGATAACCGGAACAGGCCAGGAATTGCCCGAAACGCCCCTCTTTGACCAGCATCGGCTTGCCGCATTTGTTGCATTTGATGTCCGTCGTTTGTGTCTCCACGTGTTTTACCTTTCCGTTTTCATCATGGGTGAAATTCTTGGTGTTCTTGCATTCGGGATAATTGGAACAGCACAAAAAGCGTCCGTTTTTCCCCCATTTGATCACCATGGGTGCATTGCATTTTTCACAAACCAGATCGGTCGGCGTTTCTTCCCGCTTGACGTTGCGCATTTCTTCTTTTGCCTTATCCAATTCTCTGGAAAAAAGCTTATAAAAATCATGCAGGGTCTTAATCCGTTTATTGGTGCCATTTTCAATGGCATCCAATTTGTTTTCCATATCCGCTGTAAAGGCCAGGTCGAGCACTGTCGGGAAACTTTTTACTAAAAGTTCCGTAACGATCTTGCCCAGTTCCGTGGGAAAGAATTTTCCTTTTTCCAGGCGCACATACTCGCGCTCCTGAATTGTCGATAAAATCGTGGCGTAAGTGCTAGGACGGCCGATGCCCTTTTCTTCCAGTTCGCGCACCAGCGAGGCTTCGGAGAAGCGCGGCGGAGGCTGGGTGAATTTTTGCTGGGTATCCAGTTTAAGCAGATTTAATTTTTCATTTTCTTTTAATTCCGGCAGCAGCTTATCGAGGCCGTTTTCTTCGTCTTTTTCATCCTTGCCTTCCGTATAGACGATGGTGAAGCCGGGGAATTTCAGGACCTGCCCCTGTGCGCGAAAGATGCATTCCGCACCCGCGATGTCGATCGTTGTCTGATCGAAAACAGCCGGATTCATCTGGCTGGCGACAAAACGGTTCCAGATGAGCTGGTAAAGCTTGAATTGCTCAGGGCTGAGATATTCTTTAATGTCCTGCGGCTTGTAAGCCATGCTGGAAGGTCTGATGGCCTCATGCGCGTCCTGAACTTTCTGCCCGTTCTTGTAAGCGTGGGGCTTGGAGGGCAGATAATCGGACGAATAATTTTCTTTGATATAATTGCGCACGGCGACAAGCGCTTCGTCGGCGATACGATAGGAATCAGTACGCATATAGGTAATCAGGCCGACCGAGCCTTCCTTACCCAGTTCGATGCCTTCATATAATTTTTGGGCGACACTCATCGTTTTTTTTGCCGAGAAGCGCAGCCAGCGGGATGCTTCCTGCTGGAGTTTGCTCGTCGTAAAAGGCGGCAGCGCGGAGCGCTTAAGTTCTTTTTTCTCCAGCTTTTCGACCACAAAGGAAGAATTGCTGATTTTCTGCGCCAGCCGGGCGGCCTGTTCACCGTTTGCGACCTTGGCTTTTTTGCCGTCAATTTTGAGTAATTTCGCCTCAAAGGGCGGCGGCTGGCTGCCTGCAAACTGCGCCACCAGGTTCCAGTATTCTTCCGGAATGAATTTATCGATTTCATCTTCGCGTTCGCAAATCATCCGTACCGCGACCGATTGCACGCGGCCGGCGCTCAGTCCTCTTTTGACCTTATCCCACAGAACCGGACTGATCTGGTAACCGACCAGACGGTCGAGAATACGGCGTGTCTGCTGCGCTTCGTATTTATCGAAATCGAGCGGCCGCGGGTGATTGATGGCTTCCAGAACGGTGTTTTTTGTCAGATCATTAAAAAGAACCCGGTAGATATTTTTATTGCTTTTCGCGCCGATGACTTCGGAAATATGCCACGCGATAGCTTCTCCTTCGCGGTCGGGGTCTGGTGCCAGATAGATGGTTTCAGCGTTTTTGGCGGCTTTTTTGAGTTCGTCAATCGTCTTCTTTTTGGCTTCAATGACGTTGTATGTAGGCGCGAAATCCTTTGCGA
>CAYYBK010000302.1:0-2001 GCA_964470015.1 uncultured Syntrophales bacterium | reverse complement strand
AGGGGGTGTGGAGTAGTTCCAAACATTTTACAACCATAATATGCAGAAATACCGCAGGGGTAAAACGGCTGGGAATTACCGTAACTAAAAAAACAGGCAACGCCGTAAAGAGGAATCGCCTTAAACGCCTGATCAGGGAATTTTTTCGCCTGAACAAGGGTTTATTTCCCGCCGGGTATGATGTTGTGATCATGGCCAAGAAATATGTGCCGCCCCTTACTTATCAGGAAGCATGCAGGGAACTGACAGAACTCTTCACGCGGAAAGCCAACAGATAATTTATGTTAGGAAGACTATTGGTAAAATTTTTTATTCTCATAATTCGTTTCTACCAAGTCTGCGTGTCACCATTCTTTTTTGCTCCCTGTTGCCGCTTTTACCCGTCATGTTCTGAATATGCAATTTCAGCTATTCAGCTTTACGGACCGGCAAAAGGTTCTTTCATGGGCATGAAAAGAATCCTGCGTTGCCATCCACTGAACCCCGGCGGTTACGATCCAGTCAAGTAAATAATGAACAGGGAGGTTTTCCATGGACAAAAGGACCATTCTCGCCGTAGTCCTGTCACTTGCCGTGCTTTTTGTATATCAGATGTTTTTTGCCAAACCGCCGGAGGCACCGAAGCCGGCAGCAGCGCCAGCTACGCAGACGGTACAGGACCCACAGGCGGCAAAAAACCAACCGGCGGTCCAAACTCAGACGCAGCCTGTTGCGGCACAAAAAATTTCGGTCGCAAAAGAAACCGGCGCTAAAAATATAGTCGCGCCTAAAGACATCAAAGTGGAAACCGCACAATACACCGCAATTTTTTCCACCAAAGGCGGCGCGCTGAAATCGTTTCAGTTGAAAAATTATCAAAAAGACTGCGCTGATTGTGCCGATGATATTTACCCGCGGATTAAAAATCTTGTTACCGGTTCCAAAGAACAGCTCCCGCCGAAAAAAGCAGGCCTCGTTGAGCTTGTCGATGTAAAGGACGGTATGCCGTACCCGCTGGCCGTTACCTTTCCCGAATCCAGCATTGATATTGCCCCGGATTCCATTTATGAAGCAAATACCGCCAGTTTGAATTTGACCGATACCAAGGAAAAACAGAACCTGGTATTTACTCAAACTTATGACGATAAAATCAAAGTGGAAAAAACTTTCACTTTCAATCCCCAAAATTTCACAATAAATCTTGAGGTCAAAGTACACAACCTGACGGATATTCCCTTAAGTCAGATGGCCAGACTCAGCTGGCAGCAGTTCGCCGACCCCAACCAGGAGGAAGACAGCTACGGGCACGACGGTCCGGTGGTTTCTGTGGCCAAAACCGTGGAGCGGCAGTCGCTGAAAGAACTGAATAAGGAAAAAATATACGGGCCAAATATATTATGGGCCGGATACGAAAGTAAATATTTTATCGCCTCTTTTATCCCGAGCAATCCCGCACTGACAAGCATGATCATGAACCGTGACGCCAACAATATGATCTCCGTAGGCATCAAGGGGCAAAAAGAGCTGATTCCCGGCGGGCAGAGCGGCAGCTTCAGTTATACTCTTTACCTCGGCCCGAAGGAAAACGATCTGCTTAAGGCACAAAATGTCGGTCTGGAGGACGCCATTGATTTCGGCAGTTGGCTGAAATGGCTGGCAATCCCGCTGCTCTGGGTCGTAAAATTCATTCACAGCTATATTCCCAATTATGGCGTGGCTATTATTATTCTGACCCTGATAATTAAAATAATCTTCTGGCCGTTAGGAAATATCAGCTATAAATCCATGAAAGGGATGCAGGAAATTCAGCCTAAAATAGCCGCCCTGAAGGAAAAGTACTATAACGACAAAAACAAACTTACCCAGGAAACGATGGCGCTTTACCGCACGCATAAAGTTAATCCCTTTAGCGGTTGCCTGCCGATGATTATTCAAATTCCGATATTTTTCGGTCTTTACAAAGCATTGCTTTATTCCATCGAACTGCGCCATTCGCCGTTTTTCTGGTGGATTCAGGATCTT
>CAYYBK010000301.1:0-2003 GCA_964470015.1 uncultured Syntrophales bacterium | reverse complement strand
TAAGTTGATATATTTAATTCATCTTTATTTATATATAAATCCGGAGTCAATAGTAAAAATATCCGTCAGCCAGCATAAAATGACAATCCAATCATAACTTACGTCCCGTGAAACTACCTGAAAGGACAAGGAAAAAAAAATCGTTCCCACCTGCAGAGCAGTGGTTATTTTCCCGACAAAAGCCGGCCGCACAACATAAGGCACGGAGATCAGAGAGAGGATGGCGATACCCAAAAGTATAATAAAGTCGCGACTGATTACTATCACGGTAAGCCAGCTGGGAATAATTCCCAAAACAGACAGCGTTACAAAGCTTGCTGTCAGTAGCAGCTTATCGGCGATGGGATCCAGATAAGAACCCAAAACAGTCTGGCGATCGAGCAGCCGGGCCAGAGTCCCGTCCAGGGCATCGGTCAAACCAGCCAGCGTGAAAGTAAACAGTGCTTTACCGAAGGAACCTTGAATAAGGAAGATAACTATAAAAGGAACGAGTATAATCCGCAGCAAAGATAAGAAATTCGGTATGTTCATTAAAAAATTGAAATATTTATCTTATTTATTTTTTTTGTCTCGAGACTTGTTCCAATCCACCCATTCATCCCGGTCTTCCGCTTCTTTGAATTCCTGCGGCTCTTCCGCGGTGCCGTTTGACCTGATGCGTATCTGCTGCATCGATTTTACTATGTAAACCCACTGCTCCATGGAAACCGGTTTCGGTCCGGCTACGGCAGTCGGTCCCGGAACTGGTTGGGGAGGACCGGCCACGGGAGCTTTTTGCTCTGCCTGGCTTACCGCGGCGGCCACGCTTACTTCACCGTCATAAACTTTAACCAGCGCGGACTTATCGCCTTCGACATTCATCCGGTAAACGGTGCCGCGAACACCGGCGACGGCATTTTCACAGGAGACTTCGAAGCCACCTTTAACGCCCAGGGCCTTCCGGACGTTGGACCAAATTTTCCCGATGGTCACAAATATTCTCACATCGCGCTTTCCGGCGGCATCGGCATCTGCTTGCATAATTTTGAAGTTCGTATTTTCGGCGAAACGGACAACGCTGTTGTCGGGCAGAAGAAGCTCCATCCGGCTTTTGTCGCCCGTTGTAATTTCGTATCCCGCCTTGAGCAGATCACCAACCTTTAGTTTTTTGACGCCTTTTTGCCCCGGCAAGGTTGAATGAGCGGTTCCCTCCAATACGCTGACCTTAGCGTCACCTTTCGCCATCTTAACCAGAACAGGTGGTTTGGCGGCATAAGCTGCCGTGGAAAAAACAAACAGTACCAAAAAGGCCAGTATGGCCTGTGTATTCTTTTTCATATCCATCTCCATTGTTTTTTCAAAAACATTTTATCACCTGTGCGCACCAGCAACTGAAAACTTTTTAATTTTCATCCTTTCAAATTCGGTCCATCCGGGAATGTTTCCATAACTTTGTTGACGACTTCTTCAATTAGGGCTTCGAAATTCTCGTAGGTTTTCATTTCCAGTCTTTTACTGGTAATATCAAAGTTTCTGCTGGTTGATCTGCAATTGGCGCGCCAAAGAATTTCACCGGTTTGCGTACTGCGCAATTCACAGCTGGCAGCAACCGTCATCGGCGCATAAAATAACCATTTTGACCGCTCACCTTCGCTGAGAGTGCAGTACATTACGGCATCCGCACCGATCAGTTCCTTTACGACATGGGGCGCCACAATGCCCGCGCTTTTTATTGTATTTTTGTACAAGGGCGCTAGTTTTTTGTCAATCACTTCCAAGGGCAGTTTGGAATAACCTTTAAAATAAAGTTCATCGAGTATTTTCGTCCGCAATAAGCAAGGCGCCTGAGAATCAGGCGTTTTATTATCGACCGGCAACACGGCAATTACCTTGGCCGTCTTTTCATCATCCGTTTTCATGGACTGCTGCGGACTGGAAGCACACCCGAATATCAAAAACATTCCCGCCAAAACGACAGTGACAATAAATTGATATCTGTATCCCTTCATTATTCTCCTTCCTTT
>CAYYBK010000300.1:0-2020 GCA_964470015.1 uncultured Syntrophales bacterium | reverse complement strand
GTCCCGCTGAGCTTTGACCGCATGGCCATTATATTAATGCGGGAAGGAGCACTGCAAAAGGCGGAAGAAATGGCGCTGAAAGCAATATCCCTCAAGCCCCAGGAAGCGCATTTCCATTTAACTTACAGTGAAATCTTGCTTAAAAAGGGGCAACCGGAGGCGGCAATCAAGGCGGCATTGCAGGCGCTGAAAGCGAATCCATCCTTAGTCGACGCCTATAAATACATCGCTGATGCTTTTGCCCTGAAAAAAAACAGTTTGGCGGAGGATCATTTCCGCAAGTTAAGTAAAAAAGCCATTGGACTATGATGCTGTTTTCGGAAAGTCTGCAGAAAAAGCTTTTTCTTCTTCTGCTCGTCGTCCTTATTTTTGTGGTCTACGGGCAGGCCGTTAACTACGAGTTCGTGGGTTATGACGACTCGCAGTATATACCCCTGTCTGCAAAAAAAATTTCCGCGGCCAGCATTTACTGGGCATTTACGTCGCTGGATGCGGCGAATTGGCATCCGCTTACCTGGCTGTCGTTAATTCTGGATTATAACTTATATGGCGCCCATGCCGGCGGCTATCATTTGACTAATATCATGCTGCATGCGCTGAATTCCCTGTTACTATTTTTTCTGCTCCACAAGATGACCGGCACTTTTTACAGGAGCTTTTTTGTGGCAGCGCTGTTTGCTTTGCATCCGCTGCACGTCGAGTCAGTCGCCTGGGTTGCGGAGCGCAAGGATGTCCTCAGCACCTTCTTCTGGTTTACGACAATTTGGGCTTATTACATCTACAGCAAAGCGCCGGATTGGAGGAAGTATCTGCTGGTGATTTTTTCTTTTATGCTCGGTTTAATGGCCAAACCGATGCTGGTTACTTTACCCTTTGCATTACTTCTTCTGGATTACTGGCCTTTGGGGCGCATGATTTCCGTGCAACAATTGTCCTCCAATGCTGCCATGGCTAAGAAATCATTTGCTTCCCTGATCGGGGAAAAGGTCCCTTTATTCATTCTTACTTTGTTTTCCTGCATCATCACTTATATTGCGCAAACCGGATACCATGCCGTTGTTTCCTTGGAAAATATTTCACTGGCCAGGCGGATTTTAAATTCTTTTAATTCTTATTGAGCTTATCAAGCCAAAACATTTTCTCTACGCAATCTGGGCGTTTTCTATCCGTATCCAGATAAATTCGACATTCCGGAAACAGCGGTGGCAATCATCACCGTTATTGCTTTGAGTGCACTGGCGGTTATCCTGATCAAAAAGATCCCCTACCTGCTGACCGGCTGGTTCTGGTTTCTGGGAACGCTTGTACCGGTTATCGGGATCGTCCAGGTTGGCGCGCAGGCGATGGCTGACCGTTATACCTATGTGCCGCTGGTTGGTGTTTTTATTGTGCTGGCCTGGGGGCTGCGCGATTTATTGTCGAAGATACAATATGGAAAATATCTGGGTATGATTGCCGCGATAATATTTTTCGCGGCGGCGGTGCCCGCGGCTTACTATCGCGTGCAGATTTGGGAAAATAATTTTACTCTTTTCGGGCATGCCGTTGAATTCGATAAGAAAAAATATATTGCCTACCATATCATCGGCTACAATGCGGCTAAATACGGCGAAAACGAGAAGGCTTTATATTACTATTATCTTACTTTGCAATTCAATCCCCGTTATGATCCGGCCTATCTTAATGCAGGTAATGTATTGCAGAAAATGGGTAAACTGGATGAAGCCCTGAACTGCTACCAGAAGGCCTGGGAGATAAATAACCGGTCGTCAGACGCCCTTTATAATATGGGGATTATTCTTGTCCTGCAAAACAAGCCGGCGGAAGCCGTCGGCCGCTTCCGGGAGGCATTGAAGATAAAGCCTGATGACGCCGATGTTCATAACAATTTGGGGATTGCCCTGATAAGGAGCGGAGAAATCAGCGGGGGGCTGCACCATTTTCAGCGGGCTTTGGAATTGAATCCGGACAGTGCCGAATTTCAGAAAAACGTTTCCGCAGCACTTCAGATACAGCGGGA
>CAYYBK010000299.1:1741-2021 GCA_964470015.1 uncultured Syntrophales bacterium | reverse complement strand
CGTTGATCTGGTAAGAAAGTCAGCCATTGTTTCATACGAATCGGAAATAAATATAGTTTCTTATGCCAAGAAAGGCGTAATCAAGCTTACGATAGATTCCCGTACCATTCAGATCGAGGCAATTGACGAAGGCCCCGGAATCCCGGATATTGAACTGGCGATGCAGGCTGGTTATTCCACGGCCGACCAGCGAATCAGGGAAATGGGCTTCGGTGCCGGCATGGGATTGTCCAACATAAAACGTTACGCCGATGTATTTGATCTTACATCGGAAGTCGGT
>CAYYBK010000299.1:0-1731 GCA_964470015.1 uncultured Syntrophales bacterium | reverse complement strand
CAAGAAGGTCTTTGTGGATATTGAAACAATTGTTAAAGAATTGAATTTAAAAGTAAGGGCTGCCGGGACAAACCTGCGGAAAAATATATCGGGAGGTTACACGGGAGATCTGTTGAGCGATGTTATGGCAAATTCGCAGGAAGGAGATATCTGGATAACCAGACAGGTGCACCAGAATATCGTCGCCGTCGCTAGTCTGAAAGATCATGCCGGTATTATTATCGTCAACTCCTGCGAGCCGGCTAAAGATACAATAGAAAAAGCCGCCCAGGAAAACATCCCCGTCATGGTTTCAGACTTGAGCGCATTCGAATTGACTGGAAAAATTTACAACCTGCTGGGGAAAAAAGACCGATAAAGGCTTTGGTTTCAAAACAATAATATCCTGCCCGCGCTGGTTAATTCCGGCAAAAGACGATGCTTAAAATCTTCAAATGTGATTTTCATATTCACACCTGCCTCTCACCGTGCGCCGAGCTTGATATGCACCCGAGAGCAGTGGTGGCAAAAGCAGTAAAGGAAGGCCTTGATCTCATCGCCGTCTGCGATCATAATTCTTCGGAGAATATTCCGTACGTAATAAATGCGGCCCGAAAAGAAAATCTGCACGTCCTGCCCGGAATGGAGGTTACAACCAGCGAGGAAGTACACATACTGGCCATTTTTGATTCTCTCGACAATCTTAATAAGCTGCAGAAAATTGTCTATGAACACTTGCCCGGAGAAAATGATGAAAGACGCTTCGGTGTCCAGGCTGTTGTCAATGAAAACGGCGAAGTTGAGTGTATAAGTAAAAAATTACTGATCGGTGCAACCGCTTTATCAATAGATAAACTTTTAAACTTAATTCATGAATTTCACGGCCTGGCTGTCGCGGCCCATATTGATAGAGAAAGTTTCAGCGTTTTAAGCCAGTTGGGATTCATCGATGAAAAAATAAAATTTGATGCCCTGGAGATAACGCCGGCAACGGGATTTCAACAGGCAAGGATAAAATACAAAGAATTGAGCAGTTATTCTTTCATAATTTCTTCGGATGCCCATTTTTTAAAAGACATCGGCACGGCAATGACAAAAGTTCTGCTGCGTAATGCAAGCCTGACGGAATTAAAAATGGCTTTTACCGGACAGAACGGCCGCCATGTTTTGGAGTAAATATGCTTGAACTTGCCCAGCATATACTCGATATTGCAGAGAACTCCACCCGCGCCGGTGCCAAGTTGGTTACAATTTCGGTAATCGAAGACCAAAAGGATAACCGTCTGACCATTGAGATCGGCGACGACGGTTGCGGGATGAAAGAAGAAGAATTAATCAAAGTATTGGATCCTTTTTATACAACAAAAAAAGTCCGGCAGGTCGGTTTGGGGCTGCCCCTTTTGAAGGACGCCGCCCAAAAAGCCGAAGGAAAGTTTGGTTTGCAGTCGGTCCCGGCAAAGGGAACGAAGGTTACGGCAACTTTTCAACTGGACCACATAGACAGGCAGCCGTTGGGAAACATAACCGCCACATTAATAAGTCTTATTGCGGCGAATTTAGCTGTTGATTTTATCTACGATCACTGGCATAATGGCCGGCGATTTGTATTGGATACCCGTTCAATACGTGCTGAAATCGACGATATACCCATTTATCATCCCGCGATTATAAAATATATCAGGGGTGTTATTGAAGAAGGACTTCGGGAAATTAAAACGGAGGCCTAACTGAATATGAGGATTGAGGAGGAAT
>CAYYBK010000298.1:0-2059 GCA_964470015.1 uncultured Syntrophales bacterium | reverse complement strand
TGGCAACGGCAATGGCAAGTTCAAAATCATTACTGCCGGCGGTAAAGGATACCGCACAGGTTTGGGGATAACTGCCGCCGCTTCTTCGCACAACAAAGAAGGTCGCAAACCACATAAAAGCAAAATACAACGTCATCGGTATGCCCACAATAATTACATCAAGCGGCGATTCGATTATTTTATTACCCTGCGTGGAGAACATCACAATGATCGTAAAAAGTAAAGCCACAAGCGTTAAAGGAGAAAGTTTGGGCATAAATACCTTGTTAAACCAATCTTCGCTTTTCCAGAAAATCAGTGTGTAACGGGTGATCAATCCGGCCATAAACGGGATGCCCAGATAAATAAAAACTGTTTTTGCCGATTCGGCCATGGAAATGTCGATGTTGACCGACTTGGCCAATCCCAGCCAGTTGAGCATAACCGTGATGAACAAATAAATATAAACGGCGTAAAACAGCACCTGGGTAATGGCGTTGAAAGCAACAAGCCCTACGGCAAATTCTCTATCGCCGCCCGCCAGTTCGTTCCAGACAATAACCATCGCGATGCAACGCGCCAGGCCAACCAGGATGACACCGATCATGTATTCCGGATAATTCTGTAAAAAGACGACGGCCAGAACAAACATGACAATCGGTCCGATTACCCAGTTCTGCAGCAATGATATGATCAGAAGTTTCTTATTCTTAAAAATTTTGCCCATCTCTTCATATTTGACGCGCGCCAGCGGCGGGTACATCATCAGGATAAGGCCAACAGCGATGGGTATCGAGGTCGTACCGACCTGCAGCCCCGTGATAAATTTTGCCGCGGACGGCAGAAAATAACCAAGCGCAATACCGACAGCAATCGCAATAAAAATCCATAAAGTCAAAAATCTGTCCAGGAACGATAATTTCCCGGCTATCTTCTCCGACATAATTCCCTCCTCAACCGGCTATTCTTTCCTTATTAAATCGGTTAGCTTTTCTTTATTTCATCACGTTTCAATTACATTTTTAAACCCAGTTCAGGGCAATCAGATAAATACCGCCTAAAAATACCAGCATTCCGCAAACCCTCTTCAGAATCATCGCACCTTTCGATTTTTCACTCCAGTGGAGATAATGCTGCACAGCCTCCGTGAACGTACCGGCACAAACAAGAACAGCGCAATGGCCGGTCCCGAAGGCTAAAAGCAAAGACAGCGCAAACGCAAGCTGTGTCGAGGCAATACTGAAAACGACACCCAGCATTGTTGCCATATAAGCAAACGTGCAGGGTCCCAGTGCAACGCCAAACAGCAGGCCCATGACAAAAGCAGACAGCATACCTTTGCGCCGATACTGCGGATTAACGCCGCTTTCCATGAAAGGGAGAGGCAGGATACCCAACAAATTTAAACCGACCGCAAAGAATATGACCGCCACCACATAATTTCCCCAGCCGCCAATGTCGCCGGCCATCCGCCCCATCAAACCGGTGATTGCTCCTATTGCAGCGATCGTAATCAGGATACCGCATCCGAAAAGTAATGATAATACAAAAGCCCGTCTTGCACTGATATTTCCCTGACCATTAATGAATCCGACAATCAGGGGGATACAGGCAATATGGCAGGGCGATAAAATAACTGAAAGCAGCCCCCAGATGAACGCAGCCAGAACGGCGATTTCGGGAGACCGGGTCAAAGCATCAGCCAACCAAGTGAAAAGATCGATCAGCATTATTTAATACCGTGCATTGTCAGCAGACGGACAATCGCCTCTTTCTGGAAAAAGCCCTCATGACGGAAAAATTCCTTGCCGCTCTTGTCCAGAAAAACCTGTGTCGGAATAACACGAATATTATATTTCATCGCATCTTTTTTCCCCTGCTCCGTCCAGACATCGTGAAAAACAATTTTAACCTGTCCTTTATATTGCTCCTCAATTTCTTTCATGATCGGTTGCATAGCACGGCAGGGAATACAGTTGACCGAGCCGATTTCCACAAACGTGACCGCGGCACTGCTCAATTTCAGCGCCTTGGATTCATCGATTTTCTCTTTAGCGAAAGCAAACTCGGAGCAAGTAAC
>CAYYBK010000297.1:0-2066 GCA_964470015.1 uncultured Syntrophales bacterium | reverse complement strand
GTAGATCTGTCCGCCCCGCTGGGGGAGGAGTTTTTGGAACTGGTGGCAAGCGGTAAAATCAAAGATGTCGTCGAGAGGTTGTAAGACAGTTTTCCCGTCCATAATTGAAAATAGGTTTCCTGATCGCTTGCCGTTTCTCCGGAGTTGATATGAAGTTATCGGATAAAATCGCCGCGCTGAAAAAACTTTTTAAAAATTGCGCGCTTTGCCCGCGACGGTGCCATGTTGACCGTACGAAGGGGCAGCGGGGCTTTTGCCGGCTTACGGACAAAGTTGTATTGGATTGTGCACTGCCCCATTTCGGCGAAGAACCTCCTCTTTCCGGCACCCAAGGGGCCGGCACTATTTTCTTTTCCTCCTGTAACTTGGGCTGCGTTTATTGCCAGAACTACCAGATTTCCCATCAGGTGAAGGGACGGGAGCTTGACTCCGTGGCGCTGGCGCAGGTGATGATTGATCTGCAAGAGCAGGGATGCCACAATGTGGAGCCGGTAACGCCAACACCGCAGACGCCGTTGATTATGGAAGCCCTCTTTTTGGCGCGCAGCCAGTGTTTAAAAATTCCTTTTGTTTATAACTGCGGCGGATATGAAGATCCTCAAGTAATCAAACTGCTGGAGGGAATGGTGGATATTTATCTGCCCGACTTCAAATACGGTTGTGCGGAAGACGGTGCCGCCTTCTCCGCCGTTGCCGATTATCCTGACTATGCGCTTTCATCCTTAAAAGAAATGGTGCGTCAGGTGGGCGCGGAGCTGGAGATGGAAAACGGAGTAGCCACGAGAGGGATCATCGTCCGGCATCTGGTGCTGCCCGGTAAAGTGGAAAATTCCCGAGAAGTTTTCCGTCTGCTTAAGGAAATATCTACGCAAATCACCGTCAGTCTCATGGCGCAATATACGCCGATAGGCAGAGTGCACGACCATCCGCAGCTGAAACGACGCATTACCGCTGCCGAATATCAACAGGTTCTTGATTACGCGCTGGAGCTTGGCTTTGAAAATCTTTTTGTCCAGGAAGTAAATGAATCTCACCTCGTGCCCGATTTCGACCGTGACCGTCCGTTCAATTAGCCGGCGGTGCATCTTAAATCGCGGCAGTTTCTGCTGAAGCAAATTGCCGTGCTCTTTCGGTAAACTCCTGCCCCGCAATAGAATGCAGCCGGATTTCCGCTGACGCTAAGGCATGTTAAAAATCGAAATATCCTGTGGAGGCTGGAATTGAAATATTTTTTCGGAAAGTCCCGTGTTTGTGGAAATTTCGGTGAATTTTAGGACAGTGGAATTGCCGAGTGCGTCTGCGAAACTGATCTGAAGAATAAAAAAAGTGCGCTTGTCCACCGTTATCGCAAAAGGAGTCAGCGCCGCTATTTTTTCCAGCGGAGTCAAAACCAGCAAGTAATTCCCCTGTTTATCATGGGCCACGGGTGCGGCGTATTTAATGCTGAAATCATTTTTCAATTTCCCCAGACCGGAAAGAAACTTAATCAAAACGCTAGACTTAAAAGTTTTATCGGCATCCTGCGTATAGGCGACCTTTTCCGCCGGTAGATAAAGCCATGTCTTGCGGGGATTGATGATCATTTTCTTTGCTTGCGGACGGGTATAGTTCCAGAGCATATGACGGGGCATTTTAAAAAAGACGGTGCCCTTTTCGCTGTCTGTTTTCTTAATGGACTGAATAGTTGTTTCCTGAATGAAGTTTGCCTTGAAATCTTTCGTTTTTTCGTATGTTTGCTGGAGTCCGGCAATTACTTCTTCAATATTTTCACTTGCTTCGGCCAAAACGATGCCGGGTACAAAAAGCATCCAGAAGACAAAAAATGCCACGCTATTTTTTACAGTAACCATAAACCTCTTGTTTTTTTTGAAAAATATTTTCATCTTTTTCCCTTGCAAAAAACGGGCGCAATTAGCACGATTTTTTCAAGATAGTTTATATCCATTAAAGCAGACGACGCTAAGTGGCCATGAATAAAGAATATATTTATAAGTATTTGAATTTACTATGTATTAATCTTGCTCAAACCTTAGGCAATTTGGTCGAAAATCGTAATAATTGTGCAC
>CAYYBK010000296.1:0-2072 GCA_964470015.1 uncultured Syntrophales bacterium | reverse complement strand
ACAGGTTTCCAGAATACGGTCTATGACTGTACCCATTTCCCGCGGGAACTCAAAGAAAAAATTTATGGATATTTAAAAAAAGAGTTAAAAAAGGAATGGAAAGAAAAGGATACCGAAGAACAATTCATTTATAAAACACGCAAAAAGGGCTGTGGCCCCTTCAAACTGGAAATGTGGAATCTGCCCGCGGCGGTTCTTCATAATCTGGGTGCCGCACTGGAAAAGCAAATATCATTTTTGTTTGAACAGCTGAATGTTAATTCCACTTATGAGATTACCGGAAAATATGTTAAGCCGGTAGATGTGGCACTGGAGCCTCCTGCAGCCCTAAAAGGATAAGCAGACTACCTGCCGTTCTTTTAATCAGGGATTTGTTCAAGAGAGAACTCGATATTGCCGTCAGCGCGGAATGCTTGTTGTAAAAACTAAACATATGAAAGCGTTAGTTCTTAAACATCTCACCGTCCTGAAAGAAAATACGCATCCGCTGCAAATGATGGATTTGCCGGTGCCCCAAGCCGCCGCGGGGGAAATTCTGATCAAGATTTCCGCCTGCGGCGTTTGCCATACGGAACTCGATGAAATCGAAGGCCGAACGCCGCCTACGAAGCTGCCCTGCATTCCGGGTCATCAGATAATCGGCTTTGTTGTTGATTGCGGCGAAAAGGTAATTAAGTTTACCGTCGGCGACAGGGTTGGCGTGGGCTGGATAAATCATGCCTGTGGACGATGCCGATACTGTCTTTCTGGGATGGAAAATCTTTGTCGTGATTTTCAGGCAACGGGACGGGATGCTCCCGGCGGGTATGCGGAATTTGTTACAGTTGCGGAAAAGTTTGCCTTTGCCGTCCCCGATATTTTTACCGATGTGCAGGCAGCTCCATTATTATGTGCCGGAGCTATCGGATACCGTTCCTTGCAGCTTGCCCGTTTGAGTGACGGGGCCAGCCTCGGGTTGACCGGTTTCGGCGCGTCTGCACATCTGGTTCTGAAAATGATCCGCCACCTCTATCCCCGCACGCAAGTTTTTGTTTTTGCGCGGTCGGAAAGTGAACGCCGCTTTGCCCGGGAACTCGGGGCCGTATGGGCGGGGGACATCGCTGCTGCATGTCCCCGCAAACTTTTTGCGATTATTGACACTACTCCCGTCTGGCGACCGGTGCTGGAAGCATTGCAAAATCTGGAGCCGGCGGGCAGGCTGGTCATCAATGCGATCCGTAAGGAAAACAGCGATAAAGAATATCTTCTGCAGCTGGATTATCAAAAGCATCTCTGGCAGGAGAAGGAAATTAAAAGCGTGGCCAACGTAACTCGCCAGGATATTGAAAAATTTTTGGATATCGCCGCGCACATGAATTTAATCCCGGAGGTGGAGGAATATCCGCTTGCTGAAGCCAACCGTGCCCTTGCCGAATTAAAGGCGGGAAAGATCCGCGGAGCGAAAGTTCTTAAAATCGGTCAATAATTTTAATATCTTATTTTGGTAGATGCTTGTATTAAAAGGTCTTTCCTGGGAAAATAATTCGTTCTTGACAATTAACAGCGGCTTCTTTATCATGCGTCCGCATCAATAGGCATAATTTATAGCGTTTTTCCGTTACTAAAATAAAGATATTCAGATGCTGCGGAGGGAGATTTAATGCAGATCAAGAGTCTTTTTAACGCGGATAGTTTTTCTACGGCTGTTCTTGATTCCGCCCAGTTTGGAGTTATCGTTACAGCGACCGACGGTTATATTGTTTATGTAAATGATTTTGCCCGCCGGCTGCTTGATTTCAACACCAGCATTGTCGAACGCAACGTTCATTTTGCCGAGCTTGATTATTCTTCCTGGCTTAATATGCTGAAAGTGATCAAAACGGGGGAGCCGCAGATCGGTATTCCCGTGATGAGTTATTCCCAACCGCTGGTGGCGAACAGATCACCGATCATTTACAACGGGGAAACAGTCGGCGTAATCAGTGTTTTTCATAAGCTGGAACATTATGAAAACATCTCCGAATATCTGCAGAAATATAAAATCCTGACCGGTCAGCTGGAAGCGATCATCGAATCCTCCTATGATGCCATCT
>CAYYBK010000295.1:0-2083 GCA_964470015.1 uncultured Syntrophales bacterium | reverse complement strand
ATATTCGGCTTTCAATTTTTTTTCAAAGCGAGCCACCGGCGGCGTGCCGGCTTCGCTTTGCCCGCCCCAGTGCAATACTTCCGCGTTAGCGATATAGCCGATGGCAAAACCGCTTTCCCGGATGCGCCAGGCCAGATCCTGATCTTCTCCGTAAAGAAAAAAATCTTCATCGAATCCCCGGAGTTCATCAATGAGCCGTTTCGGGGCAATCATGAAAGCGCCGAGCACGCAGGCAATTTCGCCCGGCAGTGCGGCCGTCTCCCCGGCGGTGAATTTTTCCCCCGGATAGCGGTAGGAAACCGACTCCTGCGTTGTGCCGTCCGGATTGAGAATTTTTGCTCCTGCCAATCCAATGTGCTGATTGGCATCCATAAAAGCAACGGCATTTTGCAGCGTGGCCGGATTAACAGTTGTATCCGGATTTAAAAAGACGACATAGCGTCCGCGGCATTGTGCCAACGCCTGATTATTGGCGGCGCCGAAACCGCGGTTTTCTTTGTTGATGATCAGTTTTACTTCCGGAAAATTTTCCGCCACCATTGCGGCGCTGTTGTCCGTTGAACAGTTGTCGACAACGAAAATTTCTTTTTTCATATTGTTTGCCGCCCGCAGGGAATTGAGGCATTCCCGCAGCAGCAGCGCGGTATTGTAAGAAACAATTATGATGGAAACATCCATTTTTATTTTATTTTTCCTTTATCCGGGCGAACGCGAGTTTCAGTTCTCGCCAGAATTTCTTCATAGACGGCTGCATATTTTTTCGTCACATTATCCCAGGTATTTTGTGCCGCTGTCCGGCCGGCGGCTTCAGCCATCTGCGCACGGATATTTTTATCGAACAGGAGAGCGATCTGCGCAGCTATACAGTCCGTATCCACAGTATCGGCGATAATAAAGCCGTTTTTTCCTTCCTGCACGATGTCCCTGGCGCCGACATTGCGGCTGATAATTACCGGCAGGCCTGCCGCCATCGCTTCCAGAACAACCATGCCGAAAGTGTCGAATTTGGAAAGCATGATATAAAAATCGCCCGCTAAATACATGCCGATGAGTTTATCTTTGCTGAGCGGGCCGGTAAAAATAACATCGGCGCCGATCTGCGCGTTTGCGGCCAGCTGCGCATATTTCTTTATGTTTCCCTTGCCGATAACAATAAGCTTGAATTTATGATTTTGCGCCTTCAGTTTGGCCAGGGCAAGTAAGATTTCTTCCAGCCCTTTAATCTCAAAATTCATGGAAACAAATAAAATAACTGGTATGTCCCCGTCAATGTTCAGTTCGCGGCGGATGCCGCTGCGAGCTGAATCCTTATCGTTCTGGGGATAATCAGTTAAATCAACGCCGGGGTGGATGACGGCAACTTTGTCCGCGCTGACCGGGTATTCCTGCAAAAAGATGTCTCTGGTCAGGCTGGAAACGGCGACGAATTTTTTGCAGCCGCCATCATGAACCATTTTTTTTTCCACCGCGGCCGTGGCCAGGTCGTACAAACTCATGTGCTTGCGGCGGATGTTGCATACCCAGTAACGGTGCGGAATGCCGTGCAGCGTGTAGATATCAGCCGCAAAGATTCTTTCGTGGCTGTGGATAAGCGCAACGTTATGGCGGCTGATGCTTTGCTGGACGAAATAGGCGAAGCTCGGCGTGGTCAGAAATTTCGGAAAAGAAATGATGGGAATCTTGTTAAATTTCGCGGCGCCGACTGATTTATCCCATTTATTTGCATATATCTGAAAATCGTATTGCGCTTGCGCAGCAAGCCTGTCCGTTAATTCGGCGGCGAATTGTTCGGCTCCCCCCACCAATCCATATTTAGGTATGACCACGGCGATTTTGTGCATAGTGCGCTATAAACATTAAGAATGTTCTTACGATTCCAGGGCGTTAGTTGCTGATTTGTTTATGTTCCATAATATGGTTATCATGGCTAAAATAGTATAAAAAACAACCGCCTGCGGGCCGAAAGCGGTATCGGCAAAAAGTGCGGCAATCATGAATGATAAAAAAGCAGCGAAAACACAGACTATCCAGGATTTAAAATATTCATCTTTTGTCGTTTGCCATGCCCTCCATAACATGAACA
>CAYYBK010000294.1:0-2084 GCA_964470015.1 uncultured Syntrophales bacterium | reverse complement strand
GGTCTTCACGTCCTCTCATGGCTGCTGCTATGGCGCAGGCGTGTGATGTTTCACTCAGGCGGACCATGTCGATTATTTTCTCCTGGATATGAGGGACTTTTTCCACACCGGTGAACTCGGCGGCCAGCATAGTTCCGCCGATGATCAGATCGGCAAATCCTACTTTACAGGCGCCGCCGCAGTTCATGCGGTGTGCTTTTGCAAAGCGCGTTACAATCCGGCCGGCATATTTGGTCTCTCCGCACAGGAATACCCTTTCCCAGGGGATAAAAACATCATCAAATACCATTGTTGACGTTTCTCGTTGTCCAAAGATAGGATTGCCGAGTTGTTCCGTATCATCGCCGAACATTTCCCGTTCGGCGGAATAGGCGTTATACTGGCAGATATAAGAGAGGCCGGGAGCGCTGTTTTGTACTGCAAAAGATAGCGCGAATTCTCCTTCGTCATCTTTGAGTCCTCCACCGGGCAGCACGAGCGTTTCATGGGCCCCGATAGCGCCGCTCTGGCTTACTTTATAACCTCTTACTATAATTCCATCGGCGCGTTTTTTAACGAGATGAATGTAAACATCACGATTGTCCTGCTGAGTCGGACGTTTTTTACGGTCACCTTTCGCGTCGGTAATTGCGCCGGAAACGGCAATATCTTTGGACTGAGCCATTTCAAGCCAGCTATTGAAACGTTCATTGTATTTTGTTCCCAGATCGCGGTCCATTTCCCAGGTGCTTGCGGCAAGAGAATTAAGGGCGTCATTGCCGACGCAGCGGTAATTGCATGTTCCTACAGTCTGGCTGGATAAAAGAGCCATTTCCTGCCGCATATCAAGGTCATGAATGTTGCGGGCAACATGCAGATTACGGCTTATCCGCTCTCCCGTTAAATGCGATGTGGCAACCATAATTTCCTTGTATTGTGGTTGCTGCGCCAGATCATAAATCGCGGCGTTGGCCATGACCATTGATTTCGTAACGGGGTTTGCAAAAAGATCTTTAATCCATTTCCCGCCGATATAAACTTTCGGGTTTAATTTTTTGACACTAGCCAGATAGTCTTGCGCTGTTATTAAAGCCATCAGTTGCCTCCTAAATTTAGATTAGTTATCTGGTAAATCCAGATAATCAAAATTTGATTTTGTTTTGAGATATTTCTTTCGGCACATCGACCAGATAAAAACAAATAAATTCAGATTAACTCCCCCTGCGGATGCGGATAATGAGGCTTATGAAAGCGCATGAAAATAATTTATTTTGTGCTTTGCTAATTATCACAATAAGTATTATATCTCCAGCATTTCCCACCGGGGAGAAGATAAATTGCTGAAAACGCATGCGACGGGATAATCCGGGGTACACATTAATAATATTGTAAAGGTAGTCGTAAATCGTCGGCATGAAAGTTTTATTAAGAACATTTTAAGTTGCCTGATAACACGATTTAATCGTTTATTCCGCGTCAGCGGATAAATTACGGCGGAGAGGATCGGCTATAGTGAATAAAAAGGGCAGTGACAACAAACGTATCAGAAAGCTGTTGATTGCAAACCGGGGAGAAGTTGCCCTGCGTATTATGCGTACATGTATGGAAATGAGCATCGTGTCCGTTGCCGTATATGAGAAGCCTGATGAGACTTCGTTTTTTGTGCGTGCGGCGAGCGAATCCATTTTGATCGGCGAGGGGCCGGTTAGGGATTATCTGGATATCGGGAAAATCATTCAGGCCGCCAAGCAATCCGGGGCGGATGCGATCCATCCCGGATACGGGTTCCTTTCCGAAAATCCGAAATTAGCAGCGGCTTGCGAAGACGCAGGAATAATTTTTATCGGGCCCCGCTCCGATGTTCTCAGAAGTATGGGAAATAAAGTCACTGCCCGGCGGATAGCGGAAAAGGCGGGTATTCCCACGCTTCCCGGTACTGGACCACTGCCTTCCGGAGATGAGGGGATGCAGGCTGTTTTATCTTTTGCCCAAAAAACCGGCTATCCTTTGATGTTGAAAGCCGTTGCCGGAGGGGGCGGAAGAGGAATAAGAAAAGTTCAGAATGAATCCGAACTGCACGCCATGATGACATTGGCTGAACAGGA
>CAYYBK010000293.1:0-2090 GCA_964470015.1 uncultured Syntrophales bacterium | reverse complement strand
GCTTTTCAGCATTGAATAAGTTTTTTGCGCACAAAAAAAGCCGCGGCTTCTTTTTCAAGCCGCGGCTTATATTGGAATATTAAATCATCTTTAAGTAATATTTTACCAGGTACTCGGCCGTTTGCAGTGCCCCTTTGGCGGCGCCCAGTTTAGTGTTGTGAGCCAGGCAAACATATTTGATGCCGTTTTCCAGGATCGGGTCTTTCCGGATACGCCCGACGGTCACGGTCATGCCGCCGCCTTTTTCCCTGTCCATACGTGGCTGCGGGCGGAACGGGTCATCGGTTACTTCGATCAAGCGTTCCGGGGAGCTGGGCAGCGCCAGCGCCGCAAAATCCTTGCCGTAAGCCATCATTGCTTTTTTTACATCTTCCGGCGAACATGGTTTGACTGTCTGCACAAAGGCACAAACCGTGTGGCCGTCAATTACCGGTACGCGGGTGCATGTTGCCGTGATGCCGAAAGAAGCATGCTGGATGCTTTCTCCGGTAAATTTACCCAGAATTTTTTGCGGCTCTGTTTCCACCTTGGGTTCCTCCCCGGCGATATAGGGGATAATGTTTTCCGTCATATCCATGGCGGAGAGCCCCGGTGTTCTTCCGGCACCGGACATTGCCTGCAAAGATGTCATGATAACCTGTTTTACACCAAACAAATCCTGAATCGGCTTTAAAGAAACAACCAATCCCGCAATTGTACAATTGGATTTGGGTGAGATAAAACCTTTCCAGCCGCGCTTTTTCTGCTGAACAGCCAGCAGGGAAGCATGGTCCATGTTTACGCCGCCGATCAGAATCGGGGTATCTTCCTCATAACGGAATGCGGAAGCCGTGCTGATGACCGGTGTTGTTTTTGCGTATTTCGGTTCCAGCTCCTTGGCGATGCCTGCATCCATGGTGGAAAAAATGATGTCCACAGAGGCTGGGTCAAAGGTTGAAGCGTCTTCCACCGGCATCTCTCCGATCTCTCCAGGCAGTTCTTCCGGGCACCACCAGCGTGATGATCCGCTGGCATCCTTCAGTGCTTCGCGATAATTTTTTCCGGCGGATCGCTCGGAGGCTGCAAGTTTTGTAATCTTAAACCAGGGATGACCGATTAGACTGACAATGGCTTGCTGACCGACGATTCCTGTTGCGCCGACGATGGCAATTTTTAACATTGATTAAATACCTCCCCCCATAATTTCTTCATTGCTTGTTTGCAATATTTTCCAGTAAGACGGCTCTTACCCTTCCCACGTCTGCGGCAATCTGCTTTTTCAGCTTTTCGGGGCTGTCAAATTTAATGATATCGCGCAATTTTTCCACGAAGGAAATATTTATTCTTTTGCCCAGGACATCCCCGGCGAAATCAAGCAGATGGGCTTCAAAAGTAAATGTATAATCGGCAAAAGTAGGTTTAATTCCGATATTTAACGCAGCAAGATAATGTTTGCCGTCCATTTCCGCAGAAGCGGCATAAATCCCCGGCGGGGGAAGCAGTTCCTTTTCCGGCACCAGATTGGCTGTGGGGAAGCCTAACTCCACGCCGCGACCCCGGCCGCGAACAACGATACCTGCAACATTGTAATATCTTCCCATGAACTTGAAGACGGATTTGACGTCACCCTGCAGGATCAGGTTTCTGATCAAGGTGCTGCTGATAATATCATCATTCACTTTAAAAGCGTCAATTACTTCTACCGTAAATCCAAGTTTCGCTCCTGCGGCAATCAAATAATCACTGTTTCCCTGGCGGGCCTGACCGAATGTATAATCATGGCCGACGATAATTTTTTTGACGTTTAGCTTTTCGCCTAAAAATCCGCAAACAAACCGATCGGCGGTGATTTTTGAATATTCATGGGAAAAAGGAATTACCAGAACTCCGTCGATTCCGCAATCATTCAGAAGTTTCAGCTTTTCATCTAAAGTCGTGATCAGATAAAAAGGACGAATGTTGGGGTGCAGAATCATTTTCGGGTGCGGATTAAAGGTAATGACCAGCGATTTTGTTCCCGCTTTTGCGGCCTCAGACGCCAGTTTGCGGCAAATAAACTGATGGCTTAAATGCACGCCGTCAAAATTGCCAATAGTTACAAACGATCCGCG
>CAYYBK010000292.1:290-2129 GCA_964470015.1 uncultured Syntrophales bacterium | reverse complement strand
GATGCCGTGGGCCTGTTCCTCGGACGCCGTAGCAATTTCATCAACCAGCTGGCTGATCTTGCCGGATATGGCGATATTGTCTTTAAAAGCCTCCCGTGTCGATTTTGTCAACTGATTGCCGTTTTGCACCGCTTTGATCGTATTCTCAATCAGGTTGCTGGTATTTTTCGCCGCTTCGGCCGAACGCATCGCCAGATTGCGCACCTCGTCGGCCACAACCGCAAAACCGGCACCCGCTTCACCGGCGCGTGCCGCCTCCACCGCCGCATTTAAGGCCAAAAGGTTGGTCTGGAACGCTATCTCATCGATGGTTTTAATAATTTTTCCTGTTTCTTCAGACGATCTGCTGATTTCCGCAATGGCCTGGGTCATGTCATCCATGTGCCGGTTTACCTTCTCTACAATGTGCCCCGCCTCCTGCATCATCGCCCTGGCCTGGCCGGCGTTATCGGCATTCTGCTTCGTCATGGAGGATAATTCCTCCAGCGAGGAAGATGTTTCCTCCAGTGAGGAAGCCTGGGAATTCGATCCCTCCGCCAGCAGCTGGGCGGCATCTGTAACCTGCGCTGCTCCCGCCGTGACCTTATAAATCGCTTCCGAGACACCCCGGACGGAATGCCGAATAGGGCGGATAACGACATTGCCGACATAAAAACCGCTGAAAGCAGTAATGCCTAACCCGATTAAAGTAATAATTCCAATAGCCCAGGTAAATGCATTTAAGCTGGCATGGTCAGACAGATTTATGTTCTGAAGAGCCAACATACTGAGTAAGCCGATGACCGCCATAAAAACCGCCGGAAGGACATAACTGCCGGTAAGCTTGATATTTAATTTTATTTGCGACATACTCCCCGCTCCCTCTAAAATGTTTATAAAATTCACTATGCCGTTTTTTCCAGCAGCGCCACTTCATCCGAATTCATCACGCGATCTATATCCAGCAGAATCTTTATACCTCCACCGGCCTTGGCCATCCCCAGAATGAAATCTGTATTCAGCCGCGTGCCGAAATTCGGTGTATCTTCGATATCGCTGCCCTTGATATTCAGTACTTCCGAAACAGAATCAACGAGAATACCAATCAAAATATGCCCCGACTCCTTGGCAATTTCGGTCACAATTATGCAGGTGCGCTCCGTATACTCCGCCGCCGGCAGGCCGAATTTGAGCCGCAATTCGATAACCGGTATTACCTTGCCGCGCAGATTGGTTACGCCCTTTATATATGACGGGGCCTGCGGAATGGGAGTAATGGCGATTATCCCGATAATTTCTTTTACCTTCAGAATGCCGATTCCGTATTCCTCAGCGGCAAGCGTAAAAGTTAAATATTTGCCCTCCCCCTTGTGCTCTCTCTCCGCATGAATTTCCGCCGCGACTGCCGATTTCATTTGCATCCCTCCCTTTCCCCGACAATTTCATATTTTACCGCTTTTCATTTTCATTTTTAATTTATAATGATAACGGTGATTTTAAACAAAAACTTAAACTTTTTTTCAGAAAACATAAAAGCACCGTTTCACTTTTTTTAATTTTAAAATAATCTGTCGTTTTAGAGCTTTCACTAACAATTTAATTGACATAAATAACTTTCCTGTGTTACGCAGCTGTAACAATTTTAAAATTTTTCATTTTATGTCGACGATGTCCGGCATTTGAAAAATTGCCGGTTTTTTTATAGGGGTGGCTATTGAAACTCAGAGAAGTAAAAGAAATTCTCGACGCGGAAGTTATCATTGGTGATGATAAGCTGGATATGGAGGTAAAAACAGCTTTTGGCGCCGATTTAATGAGCGATGTTCTGGCCTTCTCAAAATTGAAAATGGCATTGCTGAC
>CAYYBK010000292.1:0-280 GCA_964470015.1 uncultured Syntrophales bacterium | reverse complement strand
GCAGGCGGTTTATTGCTTACCGGCCTCACCAATGAACAGGTTATAAGAACCGCCGATATTCTTGATATCGCTGCCATTATCATGGTTCGCGGCAAAAGACCAACCGCTGAATCCATGGCGTTAGCCAGAGACTTGGACATTCCAATTTTGACAACTAAATATATTCTCTTCGAAACGGCGGGGCGTCTTTACACAAAAGGCATAGTTGGTTGTCTGGATAAAGTTGATGCACCCAGTGGACATAACTGAGAAAAACAATTATCAGCGCAGCTTTTATGTA
>CAYYBK010000291.1:1772-2175 GCA_964470015.1 uncultured Syntrophales bacterium | reverse complement strand
ATTGCTATTTTCCGGCGGGGCCAAAATTGATCCCCCCTACTATCTGTGGCGGGAATTTGATGCCGCACTGGCTAATGATTTTTCGCGGTTCATTACCGGAAATCTTTACGCCCGGGATATCCTGACGCCCCAGGAAAGACAAATGGCGGCCTGCGCCATGCTCGCCGCCCTGAAAGCAAAAGAAGAGCTGAGACTGCACGTGAATGCGGCACTTAATATCGGCTGCGCACCGCGCAAACTTGCGGAAATATTCTTTCAGACGGCGACATACGCCGGCATGCCGGCCGTGAATGAAGCTCTCGCCGTATTTAAGGAAGTCCTTCAGGAACGCCATGAATGGCCGATCAAAGAATAAGCCGGTGAAAAAATTTCACCGGCTCCTAATCGGGTCTGCCGCATAAAA
>CAYYBK010000291.1:0-1762 GCA_964470015.1 uncultured Syntrophales bacterium | reverse complement strand
GGAATCGTATTTAATACCCTCTTAAATCCAGCCGCTTGCTGTTTACCTTTCTTTGCAAAACAGCTTTCCATTTCCCCTTCCGGCACGCGGTTCTGCCGGCACTTACTAAAAGCTTACCCGCGCGCAAGGCAACGGGGAGCAGGATGCAGAATAATTTTATCCGAGAACAATCAGCAGTTGATTTGCCTCGACTTTATCCTTTTCCTTTATTTTTATCTCCTGAACCTTACCGGCAACCGGGGCACAAATGGGATTTTCCATCTTCATTGCTTCCAGGATAATCAACTCATCTTCCGCCTGAACGTCATCACCGACACTGACTAAAATCTCGGCAATTGTCCCCGGCATATGGGCTGTAACATTAGTACTCATATTTAACTCTCCTTATCATTATTATCTTGGTTTATCGCATTAGCATTAATTTAGTATTAAAATCATAAAAAGTTAACGGGAAATCCGCTTCTCTCTTCATTACTTTTTCCAGAACGGATCTGCCGGACCGTACTGCAGGGGCAAAATCGCTTTTTCCGGCCACTCGCCGGGAGTTTTCTGGCCGGGCTGTTCTCCGGCTTTTTCGATCAGTTTCTTCAAGCCGGGACGGGCAAATTTCATATGGCCGGCTTTCAGCGTTCGCCCGTTATGGACGGCTTCCGACCGCAGCCGCCCGCCCATGGTTTTTTCCATCTTTCTGCCCAGCCATAGAACACGATCGACGTCGTAGCCGTGGGTGATACCGAGTTCATCAATCTGAACAAGCAGGTCTTCCAGGCAAATCAGACCAACAAAGCGGGGATCATCGTAATAGTAATCGCCGGTACCCGGAACCGGACAGTCATCAAGAAAATTCGCCGGCTGCCCGCCCAAACCGCCCAGGGTTCCTTCGAATCTGGTAAAACCGGCCATTAACGCCGCCAAAATAGATGACGAAGCAATCCTTTTCGTCTCATGCAGATGGAGCAGATGCGCCTCCGGATTCGGCATGGCATCAAGAATCATGGAGCAATAACGATACACATCTGCCGCATTCGCCGACCCGTCGTGGTCGGCATGTTCTATATCATGGGCCCCGATAGAAAACCATCGTTTTGTGAATTCCACGGCATCCTCCAGCTTTGTTGCTCCGCTGATGGGACTGCCCCAAATGGTGCTGACCGTACCGCACATTTTCATACCGGCGGCTCGGGCTTTGGCAATACACCGCTCCGCTTCCCGCCAGTACTGCGAGAGAGTTGTTCCGGAATTGGCAAAGTGATGCTCGGGATCAGTCGAAACCATCATCAGAATGCGGTCGGGTCCGACTCCTTTTTTCTTCAACTCAATGGCTCTGTCCACAGCCGTTTCCCTTATTGTAACGGCTGTCATGACGATTTCGTCGTAGTTTACCCCGGCACGGGCACAGCGCTTCTTAAAAGCGTCACTGCGCAATGCCGTCAGAACATCCTCCGCATCGGAAAACTGCGGTATGACAGCGGCACTGCCCAGATTCGTCACTTCAATTTCCCGGGCACCGGCCAGAATCATTTCCTGCCCGTAATAAATTTTCGCTTTGGTCGAAATAAATTTTTCACAATGCTGGAATCCGTCTCTGATCGTAATATCTCCGATGGTTACCTTTCTGGGCATCCGTGGAAAAATTTTCCAAAGATCATACTCTACCGACATAAATTTACTCCCCCCGAATATTAATATTTTGTTTATTCTCCCTTGAACACGGGTTTGCGTTTTTCCGCAAAAGCAGTCAGCGCGTCCATCCGGTCTTTCG
>CAYYBK010000290.1:0-2217 GCA_964470015.1 uncultured Syntrophales bacterium | reverse complement strand
GGCATCGATGAATTTCAGGTTGACAGTCATTTCCGCATTTCCTGTGGATGAGCTGCCGGTGCCGGAAGTCCGGTCAGCGGTCATTTTCAAGCCGCTGATATATGCCTTTACGATGACAGCGCCCATTTCGCGGGAAGTTCCGGTGCGCGCCTTTTCGATCTTAGAAAGGGAGCTTTTTTTTAAAAGCTCGTTTATCGCCGTGCTTTCACAGGCGACAACGGCGCCCGGGTAAATTTTCCCCAGCGCAGGATCGATCTCAAATGTTTGAATAATAATTTTTTGATAATGTTTTTCTTCGTCGCTTGCCGGCAGCGTTCTGTAAGTGCCGCAGGAAGAGCTTAGGATGAGCAACAGCAATGCCGATGCGTAACAAATACACCTGTGGACTGTTTGTTTATCGGTCATGACCTACCCCTTCCGATCAAATTTGCTGCACATTAAATTCATTGCATCCTGTAATATCTGTTGTGTGCCGGAACGAGGAGGAATTAATGGCGTGCTCTGCATTAATAGCCTTGTCAGCCACGGCTGTCGGCTCATGTTAAGCAACTCATGGTAGTTTCCCCGCCGGCTTTTCGTCGGAAGAGTCCCCGCCGTTGTTGCTTTCAGCGGGTAAATTCTTGGAAAAAATAATTAGCTGATCACCCGGCGTCAGCTTTTTCCTGCCGTTGATACCGTTCCAGATGATTATCGCTTTGACCGGTATGTTAAATCGGGCGGCGATAGTGGATAAATTATCCCCCTTTTTTACCGTATAAACGGAATTCTTTTTTTCGGTATTCCATTCCTGTAAAAGCTTATCGAACCGTTCATGGAAGCCTACAGCTGAATCCCGGGGGATGGAAATACGGCGCTTGCCGGGCGGGATGTAATAGCCTTTGAGCTGTGGATTGATGTCTTTTATTCTTTTAAAATAAGTATTCGCCGCTGCGGCGACTAAATGCAAGGGTACGGGATCGCTGCCGGTTAATTCGACCTGGTCCAGCTGCAACGGCTGATACAAGTCTTCTGGGGCCAGAAAATAGCCGTATTTTTGCGGATTGGACATAATTATTTTCGCTGCCAGAATGCGGAATATGTAACGCTGTGTCTCCTGCGGCAGGTAGAGTTGGTAAAAGCTGTCTACTTTTTGCACCAGGATTTCCGATTTCAGGCCTTCTTCGCCCATATTATAAGCCGCGGCCGCCATCGTCCAGGAACCGAAGATAGCATGAATATCTTTGAGATAAGCGACAGCCGCTTCCGTTGATGTGAAAAAGTTACGCCGTTCGTCAATTTCAGAATTAATCTCCATGCCGTACTTGATTCCTGTGCCTTCGATAAACTGCCAATAACCGACGGCGCCCTTGTTCGACATTGCCAGCGGTTTTAAGGAACTTTCGGCAATAGCGATGTACTTCAAATCGTCGGGCAGGGAGTTTTTTTTCAACACTGCTTCGATATGGGGGAAATAACGGTGGGCGCGTTTCAACCACAGGATGACATTATCGTTGCTGTCCAGGGCGTAAAGCAGTTCTCTTTCCAGTCGTTCTTTTATTTCCGCTTCATTCCAGGGCACTGCCTCGCCGCAGAACACCGGCGGTTTGTCTATCTTGATGGACTCGATCAGCGCCTGCCCGACCGATTTATTTTCCCCCCATACGGCATCCTGGGCGGACACCCCGGAGGATAAAATAAAAAACGCTGCAGATATGGCCGGTAAAATATATTTTAATTGCAAAACTGACCCTCCCGACGGTTTTTTTTCTTCCTTTCTACAGGTTTGCTCGGTGTTTTGTCAAATCTTTCCGGCCGGCAACAGCTTGCCGTGCATTTTTCCGCTGCGGCACGATAAATGATGTTCTGCCGGATTTTCTATGGCGGATCATAAATGTTCAGCTTGATGTTCTGTGAAAAATTAATTAAAAGTGTCGCCATGAGTAAACAGGTAAATTTTTTCTTCAGGAAAGATATCCGGCAGATGAAAGCACTGGGCGTTAAGCCCGATGCCGCAAGGGAGCAGTTGCTTCTTTACCGGCAAGGTTCCCGCTGCCTCGTTCTGAACCGTCCCTGTGCGGTCAGAGACGGAATAATCGCCATGACGGCGGCACAAAAAAAGAAATGCATTGATCTTTACGATAATAGTGCGGACAAATACAAGATTGTTAGTTTCGTGCCGGCATCGGGAGCGGCGAGCCGCATGTTCAGCGGATGGTTTACGGCGGCGGAAAAAGGCGT
>CAYYBK010000289.1:0-2219 GCA_964470015.1 uncultured Syntrophales bacterium | reverse complement strand
GCCCGGGGACTTTATTTGAAGGAGGTTAGGTATTGAGATGAAGATATTGCTGCTCGGTCATAAGGGAATGTTGGGAAGCAGCCTTTTGTTAAGTTTAAGCAGAGCCCACAAAGTAACCGGATTTGACAAAAATGAAATCGATGTAACATCTTCTGATGCCTGCCGGGAATTGATCAATAATAATGACCCTGATATCGTCGTCAATGCCGCCGCCTATACCGATGTTGATGGGTGTGAGAAGGAAAAGGATGAATGCTACGCCGTTAATGCCGGGGCGGTGAAGAATATAGCCGAATCCTGCCGCGAAAAGAATATTCGGATCATTCATTTCAGCACCGATTATGTCTTTGACGGGAAAAGTTGCGAACCTTATCATGAAGATTCTTCCTGTAACCCGATCAACGTTTACGGAGCATCCAAACTGGCGGGTGAACGCTATCTGCAACAGCTTTCAAGCAACTATCTGCTCATCCGCACGGAATGGTTATACGGTAAAAACGGCAGGAATTTTGTGCGCACGATTTTAGAAAAAGCGGAGACGATGGATCGGCTGGAAGTTGTTGACGATCAGATCGGATCGCCTACCTATGCCAAGGATATTGCTGTTGCCGTCGGCCTGATGATTGATAGAAATCTGACAGGAATTTATCATGTAACAAACAGGGGAAGCTGCAGCTGGTTTCAATTTACGGAAAAAATATTGCAGGGCGCGGGAATTACGGGAGTAAAGGTGCTGCCGATTAAATCAGACAAACTTAACAGGCCGGCGAGAAGGCCTCATTACAGCGTTTTAAGCATGAAGAAATTCGTTCGGGCAACAGGAAAAGCCATGCAACCCTGGCAACTGGCCTTGCAGGATTATCTGCATGATATGAAATATTAACTGCGGCGGTCAATCCTGCATCCGAAATGGTATTAGTTGCGGACAAAATTATTTCTTGACAATAAATGCAAGTTTGTTTATAAGCCAACGCAACAAATGACAGGTTTTTTCACAATGGACAGAAAACTGAACGCGAATTTAAATTTTTACGGTTATTGGTTTTATACCTATTTTGTACCGGTCTGCCCATTGGTCAGGAGGCCTTGTTAGGGTAAAATAAAAACCAAAACAGCCATGGGTAGAGCGAAAACAAGCCGCCCATGGCTTTTCTGTTTTTGGAGGCCATGGCGGCGGGAGCCATGGCCTTTTTTCGTTTTCAGGAGGAAAGAAATGATTATCGTAATGAAGAACCATGCTACGGAAAAACAAATTGAAGATGTAATCCGCTGGATTGAATCCGTCGGCTACAAGGCGCATCCTTCGCGTGGTGTGGAAAGAACGATTATCGGCGCCGTTGGAGACAATCGTGACAAGGAAATGCTTAAACACGCAGAATCCTTGCCGGGCGTGGAAAAGACCATGCCCATTTTAAAACCATACAAACTGGCCAGCAGAGAATCCCATGAAGGCAATACGTGTGTCTCCGTCGGGCCGGTACATATCGGCGGGCCAGATTTTGTCGTTATGGCTGGACCGTGCTCCATAGAAAGTGAAGAGCAGTTGCTGGAGAGCGCCTACATTGTAAGAAAAGGCGGGGCTCATATTTTAAGAGGCGGCGCCTATAAGCCACGTACATCCCCTTACAGCTTTCAGGGAATGGAGGAAGAAGGGCTGAAATTACTCGAGCAGGTGCGCCTGCGCACGAATGTGCCGGTTGTTACGGAAGTCGTTAATCCGGCTGATGTCGATCTTGTGGAATCGTACGCCGATATCCTGCAGATCGGTGCCCGCAATGCCCAGAATTTCGCGCTGCTGAAAAAGGTCGGCCAGTCCCGCAAACCGGTGCTGCTGAAGCGCGGCATGATGACAACAATCGAGGAACTGCTGATGTCTGCGGAATATATACTTTCGGCAGGCAATCCCAACGTAATCCTCTGTGAACGCGGCATCCGGACATTTGAAACGGCAACCAGAAACACGCTGGATTTAAGTGCTGTTCCTGTACTCAAGGGTTTGACGCATTTACCGGTCGTCGTTGATCCCAGCCATGCGGCCGGGCACTGGAGATTGGTTCTCCCGTTGAGCAGGGCCGCGGTCGCGGTCGGGGCCGACGGTCTGATTGTGGAAGTACATCCACGGCCGGAAATGGCCGTGTCTGACGGGATGCAGTCCTTGAAACCGGAAAAATTCTATCAATTGATGGATGAATTACGGACAATCGCTGCGGCCATGAAGC
>CAYYBK010000288.1:0-2225 GCA_964470015.1 uncultured Syntrophales bacterium | reverse complement strand
ACGGAGATATTTTAACGGTAAGTGTCGCCGGAACAAACGGCAGGTCTTACCGGAGTGTCCCGGGTTATCTGTTGGAAAAAGGTATTATCAGTGCCCGCGATGCCTCCAACCGGAATATCAAGCGTTTTTTGAAGGGAAAAAATGAAAGCGATCTTTATGAAATACTGGGATTTAATGAGAGGTATATTTTCTTCAATTTCGCAGAGAAGGCGACCGGTTCTCTGGGCGAACCGGTGACTTCCGGCAGAACAATCGCCACGGATCCGGAAATGTTTCCGCCGGGTGTGCTGGCTTTTATCAAGTTGCGTAAACCATTGCTCGATCAGGAGGGAAATCCGACAAAGCAAAAAATGTCCCTTGCCCGCTTTGTTCTTAACCAGGATAAAGGTGATGCCATCAGGGGGCCCGGGCGGGTTGATCTCTTTTGCGGATTCGGCGGAGCTGCTGAATCTATGGCGGAAACACTGAAAGAAAAAGGTGAATTGTATTTCCTGGTCAAAAAGCAATGAACCGACCGGAGTATTACTACTTCCGGTTCTTTTTTAACCGGGGAAAACGGGTCAGCGGGCTTCGGCTGAAATAAAATTAATCAAAAATAAAAATTCCCCGATATGTTAAAATAACTCAATAAAAATAACTTTTTTCTTGCTTGTTGGTTTCTTTTATGTTAGGCGTAGCGCCAGTTTGAAGGAGAACGGACCTTCGCAGACCAGTAACAAAGCGGTATTGAGCGAAGCAAAGAGGCTTTGATCCAGATATTTTCTAACCGAAATGACTGCTCTTAATCAATTTTCAGAGAATTTGCGTCATGAGTTTCATATTGTATTTCAAATGGTAACCGCAGAAGGCGGTTGATTATAAAATTATGTAGCTCATTTTATGAAAGGGGGTTTTTAGAGAATGACGAAGGCAGAACTAATCGGTTTTATTGCAAGTGAAGCGGGTATTACCAAAGCAGCAGGTGCAGCGGCATTGGATGCCTACGTTGCGGCGGTAACGAAAGAGCTGAAGAAAAGTGGAAAATTAGGCATTGTCGGATTTGGCACTTTCTCCGTAGTAAAAAGAAAGGCAAGAGAAGGCAGAAATCCTCAAACCGGCAAAGCAATCAAGATCCCGGCGAAAAAAGTAATAAAGTTTAAGGCTGGTAAGGCTCTGGCCGACAAAGTAAAATAATAAATTATAAGTTATTATCAAACCAAGGCCTCCGCATTATTTGGACAAACAATCGGAGGCCTTATTGTTATTATCCTTAAGGAGTTTTTGTTTTGGCGAATAAAAGAATTCTCAGCGGAATGCGGCCCACCGGAAAGCTGCACTTGGGAAACTTGCACGGGGCTTTAAAAAACTGGGTGAATCTGCAAGAAAGCGGCAAATATGAATGTTTTTATTTTGTTGCTGACTGGCACGCCTTTACGAGCGAATACAGCACCACGGAAGAAATCAGGAATAATACTGTCAGTATGGTGATTGACTGGCTGAGTGTCGGCCTTGACCCGCAAAAGAGTACTGTTTTTGTACAGTCCGCCGTTAAGGAGCATGCGGAACTGTTTCTCTTGTTGTCGATGATTACTCCGCTGGCCTGGCTGGAGCGCAATCCCACCTATAAAGAAATGAAAGCGGAGCTGACCAATAAGGATTTGTCTACTTTTGGCTTTTTGGGCTACCCAGTTCTGCAGGCCGCCGATATAATCATGTACAAGGCTTACGGTGTGCCCGTGGGCGTCGACCAGCTGCCGCATGTGGAACTTACCAGGGAAATCGCCCGCCGCTTCAATTTTCTCTATCGGGAGGTATTCCCGATTCCTGATCCGCTTTTAACCGGCGTTCCCAAGCTGCTCGGCATTGACGGAAGAAAAATGAGTAAATCGTACGATAATTCGATTTACATCAGCGACCGCGGCAAAATTTTGCTGGAAAAGGTATCGGCCATGTTTACCGATCCGCAGCGGATCCGCAAGAGTGATCCGGGTAATCCGGATATATGCAATGTTTTTGCTTTTCATGATTTGTATTCGCAACCGGAAATGGTGCAGGAGCTCGGTGCGGGCTGCCGTAAAGCCACGATAGGCTGTACGGAATGTAAAAAAATACTCGCCCGGCGGGTGGCTGAAGCTATGGGTCCCGTTCACGAGCGAATGGATTATTACACCGCGCATATTGATGAAATCAGCGGAATCATCGCCGCAGGCAATAAAAAGGCGACTCAAATAGCGCGGCAGACAATG
>CAYYBK010000287.1:0-2251 GCA_964470015.1 uncultured Syntrophales bacterium | reverse complement strand
TCTTCTTTTAAGAGAAACGCTTCTCTGGAAATGGCAGGGTAAACTTAACCTGGCCAGAACCGCTTGAACAACCGTTGCATAGACGTTTAATAAATTTATGTTTTCATTTTTTATGAATCAAAAATGAAACAGCGCAATCAATTTATTTCATATCTATTTGACAAAACAAGGATAGTTGTTATAGAAAATAAATTTAAAAATTAACGGCCGCCGGGCGGGAAATTATAAACTAATTCAGGTGCAGATTATGAAAACTATCAATATCGGTTTGATCGGAATGGGTAATATCGGAACAGGTGTTGTAAAACTGCTGGAACAAAATGAAGATCTTATTGCCAAAAGGCTCGGCGCCAAACTGCTGCTTAAGAAAATAGCCGATATCGATATCACCACTCCGCGGTCCGTTAAGGTTAACAAAAGCATCCTGACAACCAATGCCCGGGAAATTATCAATGATAAAGAAATATCTCTCGTCATTGAGCTGATGGGCGGATATGAACCGGCACGAACTTTTCTTCTGGAAGCCATCGCGCAAGGCAAGCAGATCATCACCGCCAATAAAGCTTTACTGGCAACCCACGGCAATGAAATCTTTAAAGCCGCGCAGAAAAAAAATGTGAATATCGGATTTGAAGCCAGCGTCGGCGGAACTATTCCCATCATTAAAACATTAAAGGAGAGTCTGGTCGCCAACAGGATCAATTCGATCTTCGGAATCATGAACGGAACATCCAACTACATTCTGACGAAAATGACCGACGAAGGCAAGATGTTTGATGTTGTTTTAAAAGAGGCTCAACAACTGGGTTTTGCCGAAGCCAATCCGTCATTTGATATCGAAGGCATCGATACCGCGCATAAACTGGCCATAACCCTTTCTCTTGCCTATGGGAAGAGAGTGAATTTAAACGATATTTACCGGGAAGGAATTACCGATATCAGCCAGCAGGATATTGTTTTTGCAAAAGAACTGGGCTACCGGATTAAGCTGTTGGCAATTGCCATTTTAAGAAATGGCGTCGTCGAATCACGGATTCATCCGACGATGATTCCTTCCGACCACCTGCTGGCTAATGTAAACCAGAATTATAATGCTTTTCACTTTGTCGGTGACGCTTCCGGACCGGTATTTCTTTACGGGCAAGGGTCCGGCATGCTGCCAACCGCAAGTGCCGTCGTAAGCGATGTCGTCGATATTGCACGTGACTTGATTAAAGGCATTCCCGGCCGGGTGCCGCTGCGTTCGATCAATGAAGCGGCTTTGGAAGACATTAATCTCCTGCCGATGGATGAAGTTGAAACAACATATTATTTTCGCTTTGCCGTCGTGGACAGACCTGGTGTGCTTTCCAAAATATCCGGCATTTTAGGTGAAAACAATATCAGTATAGCCACCGTCATTCAAAAAGCAAGACATGAAGAAGGTGCTGTACCGATCGTGATGACAACATACAAAGCAAAGGAAAAAAATGTCCGGAAAGCGTTAAAAAAGATTGATAAAATGGATATCGTTCAGGATAAAACAATTCTGGTACGGATTGAAGATGAACTTGGTTGAATCTATTAATTGGGAATAAGGGAAAAGACACAATGAAATATGTCGTATTGCTTGCCGATGGAATGGCCGACTATCCGACTGATAAACTCGGCGGAAAAACACCTTTGCAATGTGCGTTTACTCCTCACCTTGACCGTATGTCTGTCGAGGGTACGATCGGCCTCGTCGATACCATACCGGCCGGACTCCATCCAGGCAGCGATGTTGCCAATTTGAGCGTCCTGGGGTACGACCCCCTCAATACTTACACCGGTCGCGGACCACTGGAAGCAGCCAGCATGGGCATTGATCTCGGGCCGGACGATATCGCTTATCGCTGCAATCTGGTTTACATTGGCGAAAAAGATACCCCCAACGCCTTCATGGACGATTTCACGGCAGGACATATTTCCACTGAAGAGTCCAAAGAAATAATTGCGGATATAAACAAAAAACTCGGTTCTTCCCAATTTCAGTTTTTTCCCGGAGTTGGTTACCGGCACTTATTCGTCTGGCGGAATGCAACCGCATCGCCACAGACTACGCCGCCCCATGATATCACCGGGAAACATATAGCTTCTTATCTGCCGCAGGGAAGCTTTGCCGATGAAATAAGCTCCATCATGCAGAAAGCCGGGGAAATTTTGAAGAACAATCACCTTAATGCCAATCGGCTAAATAACGGGAAAAAACCGGCTAATTCCATTTGGCTTT
>CAYYBK010000286.1:0-2256 GCA_964470015.1 uncultured Syntrophales bacterium | reverse complement strand
TGTTAGGTTTTTTGTGCTTGCGTTAGATGAAACTATTTTTTACACAGCTCCGCTCTCTGGCTTACATGGGCATGTAGCCACAAAAACAAAAATCTCGTAATTTCTGGTAATTAAAATATATAAACCGCTCTATAAAATATTTTCCCGATCATCGGTAGAAAGATCAGAAAAACCAACTTCTTTTTTTAACTCTTTTATTTCTGTTTCCAGCTTTTCATATTCCGCTATTTTTCTTTTCAGGAAGCGATAGGTGGTTTTCGTCTTTGTTTCGATGCCTGTGGGCGTCAGCAAATATAAGTAAGCGCTTTTATTTTGGGAATTTTTGAAGTTCTCCGCCTTCACTAAGCCCCGTTCAATCATTGATTTAAGCAAAAAATTAATTTTACCTAAGCTTAGGCCAAGACGGGAGGACAATTCCCTTTGGGTTAAACGTGGGTTTGTGTCGATTTCCCGAAGAACTTTTAGTGATTCTTCGTTTTCCAATTCCATTTGTTGGTTTATCATAGATATTTCAAGCTGATTCATCATGATTCAGAATGAAAATAGCTGTATTTTTCCATACAGCAACACACGCATGGTTCTTTCTTGCCGAAACCTTAAATTGAACACTTAAATTTTATGTTCATGACGTGAACATTTCGGAATCTAAAGAAATTATTGTTTAAAGTCAAGATAAAATATTAAATTTTTATTAACGCAAAAAAGCCCTTGCATTGTTTTTTAAATATCTTTTATCTCGTACCATAAAGCACCGATGAACTCTCTTAAGGACGTTGCCGTCGAATTCAATGCTGCTGTCTGGGGAATGTATTTAAGCACATCTTTTTCATCAGGCGAAGAATAGGAATAAGATGCCGGCAACACGATAATATTTTTGAAATATTTTTTGAATTCTTTTTCACTTCTCTTCATATGGTATCCCGAGGTAACAATTCCCACGTAAATGCTTTTGTCTTTAAACATTTTGTTCAGTTCAACGGCATGTTCAAACGTATTGTTTGATTTATCATCGATTTTGATTTTGTCTTGCGGTACGCCCAATGCGGCTGCCGTTTGCGCCATTACAGCGCTTTCCGCCAATTTGGCCGTCCCTTTGCCGGCACAAACAAAATACTTCGCCCCGTATTTATTGAAGACTTTCACAGCATGGAGCAGCCGGGCCGCAGACGACTCCGAGGCAAAAGTACCTTCAACAGCGGTAATATCATGCGCGCCGCCGCCCAGGACGACTATGACATCAATATTTTTTCCTGCCGGAGCCGGTATCCGGAAATAATCCTTTTCCAGATGATAGGCGAGATAATGCGCAACGGGAGCAATACTGAGTGCGTACATTAAAATGATCGCCAATCCCAAAACTATAATGCCGGTTTTATTTTTGTTGCCGATATAACAAAGAACTAAAGCAACCAGCAGCAAGATAAAAATTATTAAAACAGGATCGGTAAAAGATTTGCATAGCTGATAGAAAATTTCCATTGCCCACCTCATTCAATAAGAATTGCCGCGGAATCTTTATTGGTCATTCGTCGTAATCATTTGCTCCCGGGCAAATGCCAAAAAATCAACCGGGAATAAACAATAAATTTCTGCCTCAGTTTTCTTAACAAGCCCAAAGTGATGGCCGTCACCAAACCATTGACCGCCCAATTAACCAGCAGCCGCAAAAAAATTATTGCCCCCGCGCAAAAAAAATAAAGGCGGCCATGCCACTTGCGCAGAAACTGATAGCGTGAGCGGTAAAATTCAATCCTCGATCGCAGATTGTTGCCGATGCTCTGCCCCTGCAAATGATAAATACAAGCATCGGGTACATGATACGTTTTCCACCCGGCGCGGTGCAGAGTATAAGCCAGATCGGTTTCTTCGAAAAAGAAAAAATAGCGCTCATCAAAATATCCTGCTTCATCCAATGCTTTTTTCCGCAGCAGCATACAGGCCCCGATAGCCGAATCAACTTCGATCGGATGCTTGTGGTCATATCGTTTGCTGGGAAATTTTCGGGGGAATAAATATTCCAGGGCAGATATATTGATCGCCAGCGTCAACAACCTGGGAAACGACGCAATGGAATTTTGTTTGCTTCCGTCTGCGTCCAAGAGCTGCCCGCAGACGATCGCGGCAGCAGGATGGGCTTCGGCAAAATCATAAAGCCGGGCGACAGCGCCGGCGGTCAGCACCGCATCCGTATTCAGCAGCAGAGCGTATTTGCCCTTCATCAAGGCAAAGGCCTGATTGTTGGCCGCGCCGAAACCT
>CAYYBK010000285.1:0-2278 GCA_964470015.1 uncultured Syntrophales bacterium | reverse complement strand
CTGGAACACTGGGATTCATGATTCCACCAAGTATGATGATGCTGGTTTATGGAATTATCGGGGATGTAAGCATCGGCAAACTTTTCATCGCCGGTTTTATTCCCGGAATTATGATCGCTTTATTATTCAGTTTCTATATAGTCATGCGCTGCCTGCTCAACCCGTGCCTGGCACCCCGCGGTAATGAGCGACACAGCTGGATGGACCGCCTGCAAGCACTGCCGGCAATTGCCCCGGTATTGATTCTCGTTTTGTTTGTTTTGGGCAGCATCTATATGGGATGGTCGACGCCTACCGAAGCCGGGGCTATCGGAGTTCTGGGATCATTCTTTTTTGCGGCGCTGACGCGCAGTCTGACCTGGACAGTTTTTAAAGTAAGCCTTCTAGGCACAATCAAAACCAGTTGTATGATTATGCTGATTGTTATGGGAGCTTCCTACCTATCAAATGTCATCGGTTATCTGGGGATAACCAGGGCGCTGACTGATTTTGTGACCACCCTTAAACTTTCCCCGGTGACACTGATTTTCATTCTCTCGATTTTGTACCTTATTCTGGGCTGCCTGGTGGACGGGTTCTCCATGATTGTTATGACTACACCGGTTGTTCTCCCCCTAATTGAAGCAGCGAAGTTTGATTCTGTCTGGTTCGGAATATATTTAGTATTGATGATTGAGCTGGCGCAAATAACACCTCCGGTAGGCTTTAACTTATTTGTCATCAGCGGACTCAATAATGACGACTTACCAACGATTGCCAAGGCCGCATTTCCTTTTTTTCTTCTCATGCTGCTTGCTACGGCCCTGATCACTATTTTCCCAGAAATCGCCCTCTACCTGCCCAATAAAATGAAATAATATTTAATGCGGATTTTAACGGTAATTATTCATGGCAAACGGCGGACAATATTTGCCAGGGAAGAAAGTTTATTCTGCCTTTCCTGCCAAAGACGTTCGGCATCAGCAATCTCGATTTTTTCAAAAAGGACATAATCGCCCGGTTTTAAATGGGCTAAACGATCCATGTCCGCCCTGATTACCCTGCCAATCCTGGCATAGCCGCCGATTGTCCTTTCATAGAGCATGATAATGGGTAATCCGTCTCCCGGTATCTGCACCGTCCCGGGCAGAATCCCCTCGGAGACAATGCTTTTGTCAACATCGGCGCGAAAAGCCAGTTGCTGTCCTTCCAGGCGAATGCCGGTTCGGTTGCTGCTCTCGGATACAGTATAGACCGTCCGGAATTCTCTGTCACCAAATGTTTTTTGCGATTTCTCATAGAAGGATTGATATTCCGGACCGGCGGTTATATGCAGCGGATGGGGGGACTTCATCCGCGGAATTACTTTATCAGGAATAACTCCAGTGGAAACATTATAGATACCATCAACGTCAATTTGGTCGCCGCTGGACAAACTGCGACCGTGATAACCACCGAAGCGACATTCGAGATTGGTGGAAAAGCAGCCGATAACGCAGTCCAAAAACATTTTTCCCGCAAAGCCGACGTAGTAGCGTAATCCTTCTGCGACCTCGCGAACCTGTAAAACACTTCCCGCCGTAGCGGAAAATGATGTCCAGGGATTCAATGAGCGGCCATCCAAAAAAGCCCGCAAACGGGCGCCGGTGATTGCACAAATCATGTCTCGATGAAATTTAAGACAAAATTGGGATCCCATAATTTCCAGGACGGGCGCATTTGTGTCTTTTCCCAGCAAGCGGTTTAAGGCATTATAGGCAAAACCGTCGAGTGCAGCCGAAGGAGGAACACCGACGGCGGCATGGCCGTACCGCCCGCCGTCCACTATGCAAGTCATTGTTCCCGGATGGAAGATTTCGATCATGCGCTTACAAACTTTACCTTATCACCAATCTGCAGAAGACTGTAAGGTTCCTTTTCATGATTAAAAAAATGGACGTCCGTATGTCCAATAATTCGCCAGCCGGCCGGCGAGGGAAATGGATAGACACCTGTTTGTCCCTGCGCAATCCCGACCGATCCGGCGGTAATTCTTGTTCTTGGCGTTTCCAGTCGCGGTACGCGAATCCTTTTGTCCAGCGTTCCCAGATAGGGGAATCCCGGTATAAAGCCGACGGCAAAAACAGTATAAACTTCATTGGAATGAATGGTGATAACTTCGCTTTCCGGCAATCCGGTTTGAGCACAGACGATTTTCATATCAAGCGCTTCCGGGCCGCCATAGCGTACGGGAATCTGGTGTAATACAGGCTCCGGCGTATGACCGGAACTGAGCGCCTCCGCTTCTCTTTCCATGAGC
>CAYYBK010000284.1:0-2321 GCA_964470015.1 uncultured Syntrophales bacterium | reverse complement strand
GTAACCGGGATAAGAACGGCATCAAAAGGATCGGTCGTATAAACAAACACTTTGGCAAAAAATCCCGGTTTCAAGTCACGGTTTTTATTGGAGACAATGGCTTCCGCCTGCAGCGTCCGCGTTTTTTCCTCCATATGGGGATAAAGAAGACTTACCTGCCCTTTAAAATCAAGATCGGCGTATGAATCGACTTTAAAAACGACGCGCTGGCCAATTTTTACTGCAGCCGCGTCTTTTTCGCTGATCGTAAAATTTAGTTTTAAGAGATCTACCTTAATGAGCTGAAAAAGCGGGGTCCCGTTGCGCACGTAATCACCGGCGGATATTCTTTTTTCCTTCACGGCTCCCAGCAGGGGGGAATATATTGTTGTCCGGGAAAGTTTCTGCCGCGAAGTTTCCAGCGCAGCTTTGGCGCGCTCCAGATCGCCTTCCGCCAGCGCAAGCCTGGTCGAAACATCGTCGATTTGCTGTTTCGTGATCAATTCTTCCCGGTAAAGCGCTTCTTTCCTTTGAAATTCAGCCCGGGCATTGGCCAGATTGGCCTGCGCCTGCTTTAAAGCGGATTCCGATCTTTGGCGTTCCAGCACATAATCAATATCGTTGACAACCGCCAAAAGCATTCCCTTCTCAACCTGCGCTCCCTCCTCCACAGTTATGCGCTTCACTATTCCATCCACTTCCGCGCTTACGGTTACTTCCTCATAGGCCTTCAGCGTTCCAGTCGTTTCCAGATAGGGTTGGACCATTTTTTTCTCGGCCTCGGCCACGCGGACATTAAACAATTTTTCGCGCTCTTGCTTTTTATCTTTTCCGCAGGCGGTCAACGCAACTCCGGCAACGAGCAGGAGAACGATGAAAAAAAGCAACCGGATGGTTTGCCGCTTTGCTGCATTCTTTTTGCACGGACAGACAACTTCATGCGCATTCATTAAACTTCCCTCCCCGAATCAGCCGCAGAATTAATTTTATCATTTATCGGCATTAACAAACTGCAACAGGGTGCCACTGGTTCTTTTTAATTTAAGGTCAGCCATCTGATAATTATAAGCCGCCTCATTAACGTTTTTTTCCGCGGAAAGAAGCAGCGCGTTGGCATCCATTACATCCAAACTCGTCGCCAGTCCGTTATTGAACATCCTGATTACGGAATTATAATTGTCATCGGCAAAGGTGCGCTGATCTTCCAGAAAACTCAGAATGCCCTCCTGCGTCTGGAGATCAAGATAGGCGCTTTGCAATTCCATTTCGACATTCTTCTTAAAATCATCGTAGGATAATCGGGCCTGTTTTTCCCTGGCCTTTGCCTCCCGGAATTCCGCCATTCGCAACCCGCCTTCAAAAAAAGGAAAAGTCAAAGACACTCCGGCCAGGGTACTTTCCCTGTTGAGCGATGCGGTGGCGGGAGACTGATCAGCTCCGCTATAAATAGCAAAAAGACCGATATTGGGCCAAAAAGCGCCCCGGGCGTATTCAATCTGCTCCCGGGCGATTTTTTTCTGCACCTCAAAGCTCTTCAAATCAGACCGCAAATCAAAGGCAGTTGCACGCAGCTCGCTTAACGCTAAATGCTCCTGCCTTTGTGCCGGTGATTCTTTTAAACGAAAGTCGTCTTCGATACCGGTAATGCGGACCAGCATGGCCCGGGCAAGTTTAAAAGCGTTGGTCGCTTGAAGATATCCGGACCGAGCTCCGGAGAGTTCACCATCCGCCCTCAAGAGAGCGGTTCTGGTTAGTTCACCGATTTCTACCCTTTTTGCCACGGAATTGCGGTACTGCGTGAGGCGTTCCAGATTGGCTGCGGCAACTTCCAAAAATTTTTTCGCCTTCAGGACGTCGTAATATGCGGCAGCAACCGCCAAAACGAAATCGGATTTGGTCGCATCCAGATCATGCTCGCTCTTGGTTATCGACTGCCCGGCGATATTCAGGGCATTGAGTTCGCGCACGCTCAGGGAGAAAGATTCGTCCATGCGCACACCCCAGTTACCGGCTTCATTGGGCTGGATAAGTGTTCCGGCGATATTGACCTTTTGCTCCGTATAGCGGTTATATGTCCCGTAAGCGGTTAGTTTGGGAATCAGCAAGGCCCAGGCCTTGTCCTTGCCGGTCCGGGCGATATAGAGATTTTCTTCGGCAAATTTAATCTTTTCCGAATTTTTCAGTGCCTGCCGGTACAGGGAGCCCAGCGTGTATTCCGCGGCATATGAACCGGCGTTGGAAAAAATAATCACCGCCAATATTGTCAAAATACCCGATAACCTTTTTCCCATCCGTAAAACCTTTCGCTTCCTCCGCCGTATAGCCGGTAAAATCACCGCCGG
>CAYYBK010000283.1:0-2327 GCA_964470015.1 uncultured Syntrophales bacterium | reverse complement strand
CATCCCGATACTCAAAAAGATATAGGGGATTGCCCAATCGGAAACAATGCTGGCGCCTTTGAGCTGAACGACAAATTTTTCCGGTATTTCCTTATCGTAAGGACCTTTGAGCTCTATCTTGACCAGGGCATCCGGCGGAGAAACCGTTTCCATCATGGTACTGCAGCCGGAGAGCGCCAGCAGAAAGAAAACCGTGGGAATTAAGACTGCTTTACTCCGCAATACGTGATTCATAATCGGTTCCGGTCGTTGAAAATGTTATAATTTTTAATGCCCTCATCTATTTAGCCGCAAGATTTTTCTGTGGGGCATTCTAGGCGCATGACTAAACTTACTTAATCGCACTCCCCAGCGAAGTATAAACCGAATCAGGCAGAAGAGAGGCCAGGGTGCGAACCGGGTGATTACCCAACAGCCGCAAAAAGTCACGGGATATTGATTTATTGGATTTTCCGCGTAAATAAACGGCCAGCAGCACCAAAAATGTTTCAAAGTTTTTCTGATATCTGATCTGTCCCCGTCCATAGAAGCGGAAAGATTCATTGTCAAAAGGTTCAATGATGCCGTCCGCCAGAGCTCTCTCATAAATCGGGGTACCGGGAAAGAAGGACAGGAAGAAAATATTAAGTCTCACCTGCGGAGGAAGATCGAGAATGCAGTTAAATGTTTTTATTACGTCGTCGCGGAATTCATAAGGATTATCGATTATAAAATCCAGCAGAAGATCCAGCTTATGCGGATCATGATAGGCAGCAATCTGCCTGATCACATCCTTTGTTTTGGAAAGATTTATCTTGCGCTGAAATACATCATGCAGGATGCGCTCGCTTCCCGACTGGACGCCCATCTGGACAATCTTTAATCCGGAGTCCAGCAACACTTCTATTTTCTTTTTCTGAAAACTGTTGGCGCTTACAGCAATTCCAAAGGGCAGGCCGACCCGGCGCTTGTATTCACGTGCAAAATCATCCAGTTCGTCAATGCTGCGGGCAAAGAAATCATCATCTCCGAAACCAATGAACTCCACAAAATCAAGACACCGCAAGGTTTGTTCCAGTTCATCCATAATCCGGCCGGCGCTCTGGATGCGGATGGGATTATGCTCGAAAAGTGCCGTATAGCGGCAATTATTGCAATAAGAGCAGTTATGGGGACATCCGCGGGCGGTAAGAACATACAAGGTCGGCTTGTTGTAGGGATAAAGGGAAATATGCTGCCGGAATATTTCCTTGGTCATGGGAACAAGATCTTTGTCCAGAAAAAATTGATCTTCCAATTCGTAATCATAGTACGGCAGTCCGTCCAGATCGGAGAAAGGAGCCAATACGTTATTTTGCAGCAGCTTGCCGTTGAGGGAAAAAGCCATATTCGGCGTGTTCAGATAATCATTCCCGCTTTCCATCCTCCGGACAAGATCCACGACCGCTTCGTCGCCTTCCGAAAAACAAACCCCGTCGGCGTAACGAATGCTTAATTCCGGCGCGGATATACAGTGCGGTCCGCCCCAGATTACTTTTAAGCCCGGGTATCTGCTGTGGACAAATTCGGTAATTTGAGCGGCTCTTGCCGCATAGATGCTGTAAACACCGATCATGACCAGATCGCTTTGCTTCAGGATACCGTCGAGAGACGCAAGCTCAGCGGAGCTATAGTACAAAGGCTCTGATCTTGCCGTATAGATGCTTGTTACTGCATGCTTATCCCGCTTCAGCAATGCGGCGATGAGGCGTGATCCGTCGGATGATAGACGGGCGGAAAGGTTAAAAATTGTTATTCGCATACACGCGCCTGATTCATTAGTTACAAAGCGAAAACGGTTATCTTTAAATTCAGCGAACTATTTTAAGAAGCCCTGAATAATTCTGTTTACCGCCTGATCATAAGTCAATCCGAGGCTCATTAATTTGGTCAGCTGATCGCTGGCGATTTTACCGATGGACGCTTCATGGGTAAGTTCCGCATCCGGATGTTCGGCTTTCAGCGACGGCATAGTCTCATTGGAGCCCTTGTCCATAATAATTGCGTCACATTCAATGTGTCCGAAACACTTATTGAGCGCGGTCATCGTGGCGTAAAATATTTGCCGGGAATTGCCTTTCATCACTGAGCGGGAGATCATATTAGCGCGGCAGCCTTCTCCTTTTAAAACAATGTTGTTTGTTGAAACCGCTTTTTGCACGCCGTCGGTTAAAACTCTTTCCGTAATTAACAGTATGCTGTCGGGACCTAATTCCGCTTCATTAAGCCTGTTGGCTTCATCCACGCCACCAATCTGCGTCAATTCCATTTCGGCCTTGGCGCCTTCATCTAAAAAAATTTTTGTCGTC
>CAYYBK010000282.1:0-2374 GCA_964470015.1 uncultured Syntrophales bacterium | reverse complement strand
GGGACAAAAAAGCATTTCAAAAAATTTTTCATTCCATTATGTTGAAAATGGTTTCGGGGAAATACGAATTCTCCGGCGTGGAGAGCTGGGAATCATTTCAGACAAGAGTCAGGACGGCCATAAAAAAAATCATTGCTGAAAACGGCGCAGGCAAAAAGATCCTTGTCTTTTCTTCCGGTGGGCCGATAGCGGCGGCCGTTCAGGCGGCACTGGACATCTCCGGCGAAGCAACACTGCGTCTGATGTGGCAAATCGCCAATGCATCAATAACCATATTCAAATATAATGCAGAAGAGTTTTCCCTGCACTCCTTCAACAATTATTCACATCTCCTTTTTTATAAAGGTAAAAATATTACAACATTCCGCTGATTGTTTTGCAAAGGAGGTTTTATGGATTTCACCGTGTCGGAAAAAATGCGGGCCGTAACCGGGATGATCAACGAATTCGTCAACAAAGAACTCATCCCCCTGGAACCGGAATTTACGCGCCGGGACTTTAAAAGCATGATTCCGGTACTGGAAGAAAAACGAAAAATGGTCCGCCAGATGGAATTATGGGCACCCAATCATCCGCGGGAATACGGCGGCATGGGACTTGACTTAATCGAGCATGCGCTGGTTTCGGAGTGCCTGGGCAGAACGCCGCTGGGTCATTATGTCTTCAACTGCCAGGCCCCCGATGCCGGTAACATCGAGATTCTGCATAAATATGGCAATGATGAGCAAAAAGATAAATATTTAAGGCCGCTTATTGCCGGCAAAATCAGGAGCTGCTTTTCCATGACCGAAGTGGAGATGCCCGGATCCAATCCCGTGATGATGGACACTAAGGCCGTCAAAAACGGCGGCGAATACGTCATCAACGGGCAGAAATGGTATTCCACGGCGGCGGACGGCGCCGCGTTTGCCATTGTCATGGCAATCACTAACCCGGAGGCCAGTCCATATCTGCGCGCCAGCATGATTATCGTGCCGAACGACACCCCCGGTTTCAATCTCGTCCGCAATATTTCCGTTATGGGACACGCGGGCAGTGATTACTTCAGCCACGCCGAAATTCTTTACCAGTCCTGCCGGGTGCCATTGAAAAACAGTCTGTGACAGGAAGGCATGGGCTTTCTAATAGCACAGGAAAGATTGGGTCCGGGAAGAATTCATCATTGCATGCGCTGGATCGGCGTCTGTAACAGAGCCTTCGAACTGATGTGCCGGAGGGCCGCGGAGAGAATTATTTCCCCCGATAAAAGAACCCTGAGCTCCAAACAGATCGTGCAGTCCTGGATTGCGGAATCGGCGGCGGAGATACAGGCGGCAAGGCTGATGACTCTGCAGGCCGCATGGAAGATTGAAAAAATGGGGCAAAAAGACGCGCGGGTTGATATTTCGCTCATCAAATTTTTCGTCGCCAATGTCATGCAGAAGGTTGTGGACAGGGCATTGCAGGTGCACGGAGGGATGGGCATGACCGATGATACGATTTTGGCATTTTTCTACAGACATGAACGCGCTGCGCGCATATACGACGGCGCTGATGAAGTACACAAAATGAATGTCGCCAAAAATATTCTCCGGGAGTTTACCGGCAGAAAAGGATAAATGGATAATTTTATCATTTGCGACGCCGTCAACGAGAAGGCTATAAAGTATGACCTACAGCGAATTCAAAAAGATAATCGGCATCTCCAAGAAAGAGATCTACCGGCGGATACTGGAAACCAATCGCGATGTCTTCCGCATAAAAAAGGAAGAAAAAGTCATTGAAAATCTGATGAAGATATTTGATGCCACGCTGGAAATCAGCAATAAGAAAGGCTTCCGGGCAATGAGTATACGGGACCTCAGCGGCAAATCCGGTTTAAGTACGGGAGCTCTTTATTCTTATTTTTCCAGCAAGGACGAACTGCTCCATTTGATCCAGATGCAGGGCCGGGAAATAGCCAACAAAGTTTTACGGGATCAGCTTGCCGAAGTAAAAGGCGCAAGAAAAAAGATGCAGCGCGCCATTCAGGCCCATCTCCACCTGAGCGAAATAATGCAACCATGGTTCTATTTTACTTATATCGAAGCCCGGAACCTTTGTGCCGATGAGCAGCGCCGGGCGCTGGAAAGCGAACTTTACACTGAAAAGATATTTATGGATATACTGGAGGAGGGAATAAAGGAAAAAGTCTTTCGGGCGGATAACGTTATTCTTACGGCGGCAATAATCAAGGCGATGCTGCAGGACTGGTATCTCAAAAGATGGAAATACAGAAAGAGGAAAGTTTCCGTGGATGATTACAAAAAATTTATTATCGAGGTGATTGAAGCTTATATTATTCCGGGCAACTCAGGGACATAGTACCGGCCGTGCCCATCCCGCTGCGGGCGGG
>CAYYBK010000281.1:0-2375 GCA_964470015.1 uncultured Syntrophales bacterium | reverse complement strand
GAAACATATTCCGTATCACCGGCGATCAAGCGCCATTTTGCAGCGGCGGCATAGTTTTGCAGGTATTGATGAAACGCGGCGGGTTTAGTCATTTAAATGTTCTTCCACTTTTTCCTTCAGAAAATAATAATCGTCCCCATCGACCCAGCTGATAGCTATCCCCTTTCTTTCCATCCGCCGGAACCATGTTTCCTGACGTTTGGCAAATTGATGTATGCTGGTATTCAATTTTTCAAACATCTCCTCGTAATTTAATTTACCCTGAAGATAAAAGGCAATATAACGGTATTCCAGCCCGAGGCTCTCCAGTCTCGGCCACGACAATCCGGAAAGGTACAATGCTTTTACTTCCTCAATCATCCCCTGTTCGAGTCTGTGCTGCAATCTATCGGTAATTCGTTTTCTCAACAAAGCCCTGTCCCAGCGAATGCCGAACACGCCAACGCTGCTAACTGGCCGTTTTACTACCGCCGCGGATTGCCGCTGCCGCGCATTTTCAATCTCGATGGCCCTGATTAATCTGTCCTTATCCTCAATGTCCGTTTTATTGTGCAGGCGGGCGTTTGACGCCAAAAGAACACTGCGCAGTTCCGCGATGGATTTGGCCGCTAGTCTCTCCCGGAGTGCCCGATCAGGCGGCGCCGGCGGCAGTTCATAATTAAGAATTACTGCTTCCAGATAAAGCCCGGTACCGCCGACCATGATTGGCAGAACGTCTCGCTGCATCAGTTCCGGATAAATCTGATAAAATCTGGTTTGAAATTCGAAAAGATTGAACTCTTGTCCGGCATCGGCAATATCAATCAAATGATATGGAATGCTTCTTCCGTCAATGATGTATTCTTTTAAATCCTTGCCGGTACCGATATCCAGCCCCTTATAAACCTGGCGGGAGTCGGCGGAGATTATTTCCCCTTTCAAGTCATAGGCCAGACGGACAGACATTCTGGTTTTGCCGGATGCCGTTGCTCCCAGAACAACTATCAGCTTCTTTGCCATTTGATCGTCCTGAACTGATATTTATTAAATCTTTATCGAATTGTACTTACTATAAGTAATAATATTTTACTACCGGCAGCGACGGAGGGCTGATAAAACTTATTGCTTTCCAATGAAAAACAATAAAAAAATGCCCCGTAAAAGAGGCATTTTTTTATTGCAAGTTAATTGTAATGAATTGGATTATTACAGCGGCTGTACATTGGTCGCGCTGGGGCCTTTGTTGCCCTGCTCGATGTCGAAACGAATCCTCTGACCTTCGTACAGAGTTTTGAATCCGGTTCCGGTGATGGCGCTATAATGGACGAAAACATCACCGCCCTCATCATTTTCAATAAAACCAAATCCCTTCTTCTCATTAAACCACTTCACTTTTCCTTCTGCCACAGTTAGAAACCCTCCTTTCGAATATTCGCTCCCGGCAGGATCATGCCCGCCAGAAACAAAGAAACCGCATAAACTCTCCATATAGATTTGAGAATTCTTAGCGGTTAATTTTCTTCCATGCAAAATTTAACACTAACTACTTCCTAAAAACCATTGCACTTAAAGTGCGGCCTTCAAGGCCAGCATTTTTTGATAAAGTGATGGCGTATTTAGCACCACTTTTTCCCAAAAGCAAGCTTTTTTTATAAATTTAATTAGTTTTTGGGCTGATTAAGCTTTCGCCTAAAATATTAACCAGTTCCTTTTCCCGGCCGAAATAAAAATGATCCACGCCGGCAATTATTTTCAGTTGCGCATTAATTTGTTTTGCGTATTTTTTCAAAGCTCCGATGTCAGCGAACTGATCTCCGTCTCCTGTAATCATCATCTTAATTTTATTGGTTAATTCAGAAAATTCAAAATCGAAATATCTGTTGGGGGGTGAAATTAAAATGCTGACGGCAAAGGGGTTAACGTCTCCGGCAATAATTTTTGAGCCTACCCAGGCGCCAAATGAATAGCCGGCAAAGAACAGGTTTGCGACTCCGGCGGCTTGCAGAAATTTACAGGCGGCAAGAATATCTTCCTGTTCTCCTTTCCCCTCGTCGTAATCTCCGCTGCTCCGGCCGACGCCCCGGAAATTAAATCGCAATGTCGCATATTCAGCAGCGGCAAACGCTTTTTGAACGGCTTCCACGACATTATTGTACATGGAACCGCCCATCAGGGAATGCGGGTGGCAGATAACCACCCCCCGGTTGCCGGGCACCCGCTGGATTAACCCTTCCAGCGTGACATCTTCATTCACGATGAAAATCTGCTCTTCCATAATTGTTTTATCCTTATATTTTACCTGCCAAATGACAGGCACATAATCTGTTATCGTTGATTTGTGTCAACACCGGCGGCCTTTCCAGACAAACCGGCAATTTGTAAGCGCAGCGGCGCTG
>CAYYBK010000280.1:0-2384 GCA_964470015.1 uncultured Syntrophales bacterium | reverse complement strand
GCCCCCAAATTATTCAGGATAGCTGCGAAAAGTAGGCCTTCGTCTATAAAATATGATATGTTTTGTCAAGGTATTTTTTGCTCATCGTTACCTGTCCGTCCGGCTGTTGCCTCGTTTTCCGCGGCTGCCGGCTGTATGAACTGATCGGCGGTACTTGTGGTGTCATCACCCGGTTTTTCGTCGGGCGGCGCGACGGTCAAAGCGGCTTTTTTCTCCGGGATGACGAGCCCGTTGATTTTGTTTTCGCGCGGCAGAATGATGACTACGGTTCCGGCGATTTTATCGTGCCACCCCTGCTTTCTCCGGTCAAAAGCCGCCCAAATGAATCCGAGGCAAAGGATACTGGAAACCATGTATCCTACCGATCGCAAAAAAGCAATTCCGAAGCCGATGGGGGCTCCCTCCGTCGATAATACCTGCAGTCCCAGCAGCATTTTACCCGGGGTACGCCCCTTTACGCCGTGAAAGAAGGTGAAATAAAAAATTGATATGGCAATCAACAGGACCGTTTCGAGCAGCGTCATGAAGGAAAGACGCGAAGGGTGGGTTAGCTCGGCGATCCAGGAGCGATCATTTGCGGACAGCGAACCGAAAATATAACCGGCTAGAATAACTAAGGACAAAAAAGAAAAAATCATGCCGATAATGATATTGTCGATGGTATATGCCAGCAAACGCCTCCAGAAGCCGGCAAATTTATAAACAGGCATTGCTACCTCCTTGCAGTGCTGCCGAAAATTCCTCTTTCGTACTGAATGATGGAAATAATGACCAGCGCCGCCGTTTCCACCTTAAGAATCTGTTTGCCCAGACTGACTGAAATGAATCCGGCCTTCTTTGCCTGGGAAATTTCATCCCGGGAGAATCCGCCTTCCGGCCCGACAATAACAAAAATGTCTTTTACCTCAGCAACTTCGGGATCGGACAAGATATCTTTGATTCCTTTTTGATCTTCCTCCTCCCAGAAGATCATTTTCAGCGCATGCCCGGTGGCGCGGGCCAGCATATCGTCGAAAGAAGCAACCGGCAGAACATCCGTAATCTGGCTATTACGGCAGCAGCGCGCCGCTTCCCGGGCAATAATTTGCCAGCGGGCGGCCTTCATGGCGCTTTTTTCACCGGTAACGCGGCTTACCGAGCGGGCGGCAACAAAAGGGATAATCGTATCGGCACCAAGTTCCGCGGCGCTGCGGACAATCACGTCCATTTTGCCGGCTTTGGGCAGAGCCTGGCCTAAAGTGATTTTGATCTTTTTGCCGGCGGTTTCCAGCCTTTCCCCTAATTCCAGAGCCACTCCGTCTAATGTGAAACTTTTAATTACGGCTGCAAATTCATGGCCGAAACCGTCGAAAACATTAATCCGGGCACCTATTCCCAAACGCAAAACCTGCTTTAAATATTTGCGGTTGTCCGGCCCCAAATCACAATTTTTCCCTTCTTCCAGGGCAACGGGGCTATAAATTCTGGGGATGGTCAAGGCTTGATATTCCTCTTTTCCAAATATCCCTGCTGCGGCAGATCCTCATGTAATGGAGATTAGAACTAGACGGCGGATGCTTTCTTTTTGAGCACGTAACAGATCCATTCTTTTTCCGTAATTACTTTGTTTTGAATTAACTGGGCAATGGAAAAGTTTGTTTCAATTTCTTTGGCGTCCTGTTCGATGATACCGGAAATAATCATATAACCTTCGGGCAGCAGCAGCTGGGTAAAGTGCTGGCGCAGTTTCAAAAGCAGCCTGGATGTCAGGTTGGCGATAATCAAATTCCGCGGTTCATTGATCATCGCGGCGTCTTTATTGATAATCCGCAGCCGGTCGTCTACCTGGTTGATGGCGGCGTTTTCCCTTGCTATTTCCGTTGCCTTCTTATCGATGTCCACGCAAATGATGTCCTGGGCGCCCAGTTTGGCGGCGGTGATGCCCAAAATACCGGTGCCGCAGCCGACATCCAACACCTTCCAGTCCTCGATGGTGCGGTCTTTCATTATTATTTCTTCGAGGGCTTCGATACACATTCTGGTGGATGCATGCTGACCGGTGCCGAAAGCCATGCCCGGGTCGATTTCAATGATAATGTCGCGGCTGGAGGGAGTGTATCTTTCCCAGGTTGGTTTGACGATGATATTGTTGCTGACGCGGACCGGCTTGAAATATTTTTTCCACTGTTCCCCCCAATCCGGGTCGCTGATTGTCTCTGTTTTTAAAACCGGTGCCGGAAGATCGGAGAAAATTTCGCTGAGGCTTGTTAGATATTTTTGGATGGCGGCAATCCGTTTTTCACTGCGCAGATCGGATGGGAAATAAGCTTTAATGGTTTCCGTAGCCGGTGTTGCCGGGAAATCCGCTGCATACTGCGGTTCCAGTTTTTCTTCGAACACTCCCT
>CAYYBK010000279.1:1309-2394 GCA_964470015.1 uncultured Syntrophales bacterium | reverse complement strand
GGCGTGGGGCTTCGGGGAATGGGGTTTTGCCATCGGCTATTTCGATAACGCGTATTTTTTGCACTGGGGGGGGCAACGGGAAGCCGGCACGCCGCCGGTGGCTCGCTTTGAAAAAAAATTGAAAGCCGAATATCTATTTTACGCCAAGCACTATAAACCGGAAACCATCGCCCGGATTAAAAGAGCGCAAAGGCGGAAAGCCGTTTTCCGTTTGGCGACTTTAAAAATTTTTCTTCCTTTTTCCCGCCGGAAGAAGGTAATGCAAAATAAATTTGACTGCTATCGGCTGGTTTACAAGATGGCTTGCAGTTGAAACAAAGGAAAGAGAAGAGCAAAAAATTATGAAAAATGCAGCAAGTAATTGCATTCTTTGCGGCAGCACGGCCCGCAATCTTCTTTACAGCCAAAACCAATGGACCGTTTATCAGTGCACCCGGTGTAAACTGGGGGTGCTTGATCCGCGGCCCGATGATGCGGAACTGGCCGATTTATACCGCGGGGAATATTTTCAAAGCCAGTATGAAAACGAACTACGCATTGATTCAACAGCGATGAAAAAGCGGCTGGCCCAGGAAAAGCATCGCCTGCGTTTTTTCCGGCCGCTGAAAAAAGAAGGCCGGCTGCTGGACATCGGTTGCGGACGGGGTTATTTTCTGCTGGCGGGCCGGGAAAAAGGATACGACGTCACGGGAATCGACGTTTCTGCCGACGTCGCCGCCTATGTTACCCGGGAATTAAAAATTCCCATCAATATCGGAGAGATAAGTACAATAAATCTCCCTGATAAATCGTTTGATGTGATCACAATGTGGCACTCGCTGGAACATACGGAAGATCCGAACATCTGCCTCCGTAAAGTACAGCGCTGGCTGAAAGAAGACGGTGTGCTGGTCGTCGATGTTCCCAATTACGCCGGATACGACGCCCGTAAAACCTGGGATCAATGGCTGGGCTGGCAGCTGCCGTATCATTTTTATCATTTCACGAAAGATTCTCTTTTTGCTCTTCTGGCCCAAAACGGCTTCACCGTCATCCGCGGGAAGCATTATCTTTCTGAATATATGAAACAAAAATTGGAAAAATTT
>CAYYBK010000279.1:0-1299 GCA_964470015.1 uncultured Syntrophales bacterium | reverse complement strand
TTTTATTCAGGACACAGTTTTGCCGTCGTCGCCAAAAAAACCACGGACGGGTGAACACATATGAAAGAAGAGCGTTATCTGGAACATTTAATCGCCGCAAAGCAGTTTCACTTTAAACACCTGGACATTGCCGGCATCGATAACGAGCCGGCCGTTAAAATATTTTCCCGGTCCGTGCTGGAGCAGGAAATCTGCCTGTTTGCCAATAATGTAGCCAGCGGAGATGATTACTGCCTGCTGCTTCACGAAAAAATCATGCATGCCATGCGGCAGCGCAAACCTTTGCCGGTCGTGCGTTTCGCCGATGGAGAATACGCATTCTACCGCTGCACGCTTGATTGCAACGGGCTTTACCGGCAGGCCGAATCTGTCCACGCCATCAGGGATGCAATGCCGCAGCATTTGTCCGCCCTCCGATATGTCGCAGCAAACGGTTTTCTCGCACCGCTTGTTTTTCCGAATAATTCTCATGCCGCGGCAGAAGAAATTTTTTCTTTTCTGAAAAAAAAGCCGGATTCATCCGGTGCCGGCTTTCTCGATTTTCTGCGGGCCGGCGGCATTGCGCTGACTCCGGCAAATTACGTTCCCTTTTACACAGTTTATGCCTATTTGACTTCCCCGCATTTTTTGGGGGCAATGGACGGAAAAAATATTTGCATTTTAAATTCGGAATCCAATGAAGAAAGCTGCCGCGACTGGTTCGCCCAATCCGGCAGCCGTCCCGTTCTGACGTTCGTCGATATACCGGCGGAATATGTCGCCACACGCTGGGAAAAAAGCAAGCTGGACATTTTAAATAAGATACCGCAGGCAACGGATTTATGCCTGACCGGCGCCGGCGTAGGAGCATTGCTCATCTGTGCCGACGTTGCGGAAAAATTTTCCATTCCGTCTATTGATGCCGGACACGTTCTGAATATGATGAACGGCCGGGTGGATAAATCCAACGGCGCGAGATTGTATACGATCCGGAAAAAATGAACGATCCTTTGAAAAAATATCGCCGGCAATTCCGCAGCTGGCGGAACACCCGCCGGCTGCGGCGGGAGCAGGAATACTATGCGCAAAAATTCGCGCAGGCGGGTTTGAGCATTCCCGATGAACAAAATATAGAGCGGGAGCTGAAAAATAAATTCCCGCACCTGCCGGCAAAAGAAAAAGGCCGCCTGAGCATTATCACGCTTTATCATCATTACAACTGGGAAAATGAAGCGCTGAAGCCGTCGCTGGAGAAATTCGGCCGCGTTCGTCACTACGACTGGTTTGATAAATTCAATCATCAGGATAAAGCATGGCCGC
>CAYYBK010000278.1:0-2406 GCA_964470015.1 uncultured Syntrophales bacterium | reverse complement strand
AATGCTGGTTTGAATACCCCGCTCGCGCAGAAAAACCATTAAATCATGACGGTTGACGAAATCATCAAGCAGGACGGGGAATAAGTGATAGTTCGCTGCAGCACGGCTTTCCGGGAAGGGAAGTTTGATGGCGCTTATTTTTTCTAAGCCGGCTTGATAACGCAATGCGGCCCGGCGGCGGCTGCTGTTGCCTGCGGCAAGCTTGTTTAACTGGACGCGGCCCAGCGCGGCGTGGATTTCATCAAGGCGGTAATTATAGCCCAGCGCGGTGATGTCGTAGCTGAAGGAATGACCGCGATGGCGGTCAAGAGTGCTGCTGGTCATTCCATGCGAGCGGATGTTTTTCAGCCGGGCGGCATATTCATCGCTGTTAGTGCAAATCATGCCGCCTTCGCCGGTAGAGATGTTTTTGTTGGTAAAGAAAGAAAAGCAGGAGATATCGCCTATGGCGCCGAGCTTCCGTCCTTTGTAGGCAGCTCCGGGGGCATGCGCGGCGTCTTCGATAATCGTTATTTTACTGGTTGCGGCAATATTTTTTATTTCATCCATACGGCAGGGAAACCCGCCGTAATGCATAACCGTGATTGCCTGCGTGCGGGATGTTATTTTACTCCTTATATCGGCAGGCGATATCGTCCAGTCGTCCGGAGCGGCAATGTCGGCAAAGACGGGGATGCCTCCGGCATAAATCGTCGCATTGGCGGTTGCGGCAAAAGTAAGGGAGGGGCAGATGACTTCGCTCCCGTTTGTTACGCCCACGGCTAAATTGGCCAGATGCAGGGCGGTTGTGCAGCTGCTGACGGCGATGGCGTGTTTAACGCCGCAGAAAGAGGCAAATTCCTGCTCCAACAACTCCGTTTCCGGCCCCATGGTCAGCCATTTGCTGCGCAAAACCCGCAGCACGGCTTCTTCCTCTTCTTTTCCGTAATTAAGATCAAAAAGCGGAATAGCGGGGAAATCTCTCTTCATAAGAAATCCTTCATTTTTGCGTAATCGTCTGTAGCCTGTTCGTAATCATCGGGGCGTCCGATGTCCATCCAGTAGCCTTTATAGGGAAAGCAGTATATTTTTCTTTTTGCCGCCAGCAGATTACGGACTAAGTCAGGGAAGTCGAAATACCCCTGCGCCGGTATAAGCGGTATGACTTTACGGGAAATAATGTAAACACCCATGCTTACATTAAGTCGATAGGAAGGTTTCTCCGAAAATTTTGTCAGGCTACCGTCATCATTGTATTCCAATATCCCGTAATTGACATCCTGTGTACGTTCGTGCGCAGCGACGGTTAAATCGGCCTCTTTCTCCATATGCATATCGAAAAGCATTCTGAAATTAAGGTCGGTTAAAATATCGCCGTTCATCATTAAGAAAGTTTCATCCAGTTTTTCGATATGGCGGATAGGCGCGGCCGTGCCTAAAGGCTCTTTTTCCACATGATAGTCGATGGGGATGCCCCATTTTTCACCATTGCCGAAAAAGGCGATAAAAAGATCATGCTGATGGCCGACAGCCAGCGTAATTCTATCAAATCCGTTTTTCTTGAGCTGCCGCACGATGATCTCGAGAATGGGAAGATCGCCGATCGGCATCAGCGGTTTGGGCAACACTGTCGTATAAGGCCTCAGCCTGGTGCCTTTTCCTCCGGCAAGAATTACCGCCTGCATTGTTCACCTACCTTAAATACAAATCAGGTTTGTAAATGGACATATTGTTTTTCATCCAGTTTATTGTTTCGGTCAGCCCCTGTGTCAGGGAATACTGCGGCTGCCAGTTTGTATTTTTTGTAATTTTCGCATTGTCGCACATCAGACGTTCCACCTCGCTGCCGTCGGGGCGCATGCGTTCGTTCTCAGCGGCGAAATCAACCTCCGTGCCGCAGATACGGGCGATTTCCAGCGCCAGATTCCTGACTGATATTTCCCGGCCGCTGCCGATATTGGTAACTTCCCCGTTCAGCTTCTCCGCCCCGGCGATGCTGATGAATCCTTCCACGGTGTCTTTGACGAAATTCAGATCGCGGGTGGGAAAAATATTGCCCAGCTTTAAAGTCCTTCCGCCGGACAGCAACTGGCTGATGATTGTCGGAATTACGGCCCGTGCGGATTGACGGGGGCCATAGGTGTTAAAAGGGCGGACAATTTTTACCGGCAGTTGGAAAGAAAGATAATAACTTAATGCCAGCTGGTCGGCGGCGATTTTTGAAGCGGAATACGGTGACTGTCCGACCAGGGGATGATCCTCGGCAATGGGCACCTTTTGCGCCGTACCGTAAGTTTCGCTGGTTGAAGTGATGATGACGTTTTCCAGATTCAGCGTGCGTGCGTTTTCCAAAACGTTATAAGTGCCTTCGACATTGGTTCTGATATAGGCAAGCGGTGATTCGTAAGAATATGGTATGCCGATGAG
>CAYYBK010000277.1:0-2417 GCA_964470015.1 uncultured Syntrophales bacterium | reverse complement strand
TCCTGGATAAAATTCTGCACCCGAACGGCAATACCTCCCTTGTCAACATCGAAAGCGCCTTAAAACAACGGGAGAAAACCAATGAGAATTTCCTGGAAACGCTGCTCCGGATGGGGTTATTAACCGGAGAAGAGCTGGCAGCGGCCCTGAACACACAGGAGTCTGACTTCTCTTTACCGCAGGAAACATCAACAAAAAAAACATAACCGCGAACTTCTCGGTCAGCTCTTGTTGCGGGCAAAGCTGATCACGCCCGACCAGCTGGCCTGCGCGCTTACCGCACAAAGCCATGGCACCGAAAAATTGGGCGAAATTTTCGTCCGCTTAGGTTTTCTGAAAAAGGACGCCTTGCAAGCTGTTCTGAAATTTCAACAACATTGGGAAGAAGGAATCATTTCTCATAAGCTCCAGCTGGGCAGAATTTTGCTTGCCGAAGGATATGTTACCAAAGAACAAATTGAACATGTTCTTGCCCGCCAAAAAATATCGGCAGAAAAATTCGGTGAAATATTAATCGGATCCGGACAGCTGCAGCCGCATCATCTGGACAGTGCCTTGCACATGCAACAGGTACTGATAACTTGCGCCCTCATTTTATGGCTGGCACTGGCGGGAATGGCCGTCCCGCCGGAAGCAAATGCCGCCAATGCGATATCCACGGAAATAAATGTCAGCGCCACAGTTCTGGCAAGAACAAGCTTAAAAACATTAAGTCAGGTACAGCAAGTTATCATCACGGAGAAGGAAATCAGCCAGGGCTACGCCGATTTCCCCGCCGCTTCGATCATTGCGGTCCGAAGCAACAGCAGAAGCGGGTATCTGCTGACGATGGAACTTGCAGGTAACTCCGATCATTACTTGAAGACGATTACCGTAAATGTGGACGGGAAGGAAACTCAACTTTCACCTAATGGCGGCTATATTCCCCAGACATATGCCCAAGGTGAAGTGATAAAAAATATCAGTTACCGCTTTATCTTATCAGAAAATGCCCAGCCAGGTGTCTATCATTGGCCGCTGATTGTTTCCGTTGCCCCACGTTAAGCGGCATTTATCACTCCTCGCAAAACGGACAACTTATTTGAGCAATGCCCCGGTTTTAGCAGCCGGCGTTGTCGCGGAAAGCGTTAATCCGCTTTTTTAAGTATCCACCAAATTTTTTGCGGTGTTTCCGCATAAGCTGTCATCCCCGCCTTCTGCAACACCCGCTGCGACGCTATATTGCTTTTTGAAGTTTCCGCAAGCACCGACTTTATATCCGGCCGCTCGAATATCCACAGAACTCCCCGCTGCAAGGCCTCCGTCATATAACCATTGCCCTGATACTCCGCATTGATCATATAACCGACCTGAACAGCGGCGTTTTCATCGGGATGCCGCTGGAAACAAAACCCGCCGATAATCTGATTTCTTTTTTTTAAGATAATAAGAACACTCTGCCAATCGATAAACCATTGATCATGTTTTTTATCTCTGATGATATTTTCCAGCGATGTTCTCATCGCCTGCTTCATTTCACCATCAACCTGCCCGTTCAGTATCATGCCGGCCAGTTCGAGACTCATTCTTTTTTCAATACCCTGCTGACTGCCGGAACAATTACTCTCAAAGTTCAGCGGCACCAGATGCAATCTCTGCGCTTCTATGGCAAGGCAATTCGGCATGATCAATAAATCAGCAATCAGCGTGGCGGCGTTTATGTTCCTGATTAATTCAGTTCATTTTCTTAAGTTCATTTTGGTGATTGCCGCCAGCAAAAAATTAAGGGCGCAACCGCGCCCTTTTAATGATACTGCATTTACCAGGAATTCTGAAGAGATATTTATTTGCCCGGCTGGACTGCCGCAATATATTCGGCTACCATTTTGCCCAGATCGGACGGCAGGGATTTGTCGCTGCTGCCGAAGGTCCAGGATGCACCCCACGGGTTATTGGCTGTGGAAATTTGCTTCTCCCGCACGACCTTTCCGGTGGCGGCATCGACCAGTTTCATGTCCAGACTCATATCCGAGCTGCCGACAAATACGCTGCCCCACATGCGGGCGGTGCTGCTTACTATCCGGATGTTGGTAACTTTTGTCCTGACTAAAAGAACACCCGCATTCTTAGCTCCGGCTGTTCCCTGTGTTACCGCGCTGAATAGTTTTTTTGCTTTCAGAGACGCAAGCGCGCTGTTTTCGCACTCGGCCACCGCACCGGGATAATCCGTTTCAATTTTTGGATCATACTCGAACTTCTGGAAAACCACCCGGTCATATTTCTTGGCCAGCGGCTTTTCCTTAACCGTTTCCTGGCCGGATGTAGATTTACCCGCTTCGTCCGATTTCACGGCCTTACCGCCGCCGCAGGCGGAAAAAGAAAATAGCAGAAAAAATGTTGCCATAATAAAAAGCACCCGTCAGAAATTTTTTTTTGCT
>CAYYBK010000276.1:0-2430 GCA_964470015.1 uncultured Syntrophales bacterium | reverse complement strand
AACCCGACCAGTTGCAGCTTATACCTGTCGGATCGGTACATTGACACCCCGGGTCTGACGGGTCTAACTCATTGGGTAAAACAGCGCTGGGAAGCACATCCGCACTTGCCGCCGTTCTTGTTCCTGTAATTTTACCAACACCTGCCGAAATGGCAATAGCAGGATCTCCTCCGGCGCCGCAAATAGCGTCGCCATAAATCATTGCGTTCTTATAAAGCGAAATAAATGTACCCGGTCCACTGAGTGTGCCGCCGCCATTAGTCTTGACCATTGCTTTGGTGCCTCGCGGTTGATTATCATAAGCCCCCAGCGCTGAATCGTAACTGTCAATATAACCATTAGAGTAAATGTTGACGGTGCCGCCTCTATCGCCTCCATCGCTGAGATAATATATACCCTGATAATCGTAACACGCATTGACACCTTGACCAAATTTAATCCCCGGAATTGTAAAACGTATTTTTTCTCTTGTTTCTAATATGCTGTTTTTATTAACTATTCCCGTCGATTCTACCGTCGTATTATCAATAGTCGTCGTCGTATATAAATAAAATTCACCCTCGCTGACTGTAAATGTTTTGTTCCTGAGAAGACCATCGATTAACTCTGGATGCCCAGCATTATTTTGCTGAGATATAATCATTGTAGCATAAGTTTTACCAGCCTGCGCCAGGTAGTAAGCTTTTTCCCGGTTGTTAATGAAAACTTCGGAAAAGTTGGAAGAGGCTGTCAGGTAAAGCATCGCCGCTCCCAAAATGGCCACAACGGTCATGGAAACGATTATTATTACCAGCGCCGCTCCGGTCTGTTTTTTTCTGTATTGCGCAGTTTCTTTTTCGTTAATGTTTTTCATGGCGTCCCGTTATGACAAAAAACTCTTCCCGGTCTTTAAAGAACGGTACTTGCAAAGAAAACCTGATAAAATATTTTCCCCCATAACCGCTATGTCCCTGTCGATACGTCAAATGAGGGGGCAACGCGGATATTAAAGGCAAACGGCAGGTTCTCCCAGCCGGTAATTACCAGATTGACATCGATGAGGCGCGTGTTTGCCGAAAACACCGTGTTTGCCGCACTGTTGAAGCTATTATAATACGCCAGCGAAAAATTATTAACTTTATCCGCCAATATAAAATTATTTAGCAGCAGGTTGGCCCCGTTTAAACCCAAAGTGACTGTGTTATTCGCCGTCCCCGTATCGCGGTAGGAACTGAATGTTATGCTGCTTGTAGAAGATGCCGAAACCTTTTTCACATTGTTGAGCTCTTTTTGTATCCGGGACATGGCGATTTGCCCCTTAAGCAGTGTGTCGGCGTTTGTCCGCTCCGCAATAAAACTCTTGGCCAGGTAGGCACCGGAAACACCCATGATTGCGGCCACGACGCCGACCAAAAGGATGGAAACGATAATTTCGAGTAAAGTAAAACCACGCTCTTTTGTTAATTGGTTCATCATAAAGAACCTTACTGTGCCAGGTTGGTAAGTAATATGGACAGTTTTTCTCCCTGCTCATTTTTTATAGTTACTTGCAGTGTATTTTGATTAGCGGTGTTTGTTTCCGGAGCCCAAGTATATTGGTTGCCGCCGCTGTTAACAAATTTAATGAAATCGTTATAAATCAGCGTATAGGTACCATAAACAGTAGTCAGTGGCTGCGGCGACGCCGTATTGCCGATTTTTACCTTGATGCCGGCCAGGTTGGATTTGTAACTTAAATTATAATCCGTTAATATGTTCTCCATTACCTTTTGCTGCGCAATCGTTTTTTTCGTCTGCGTCAGCGACCATGACCCCCTTGTAAAGGACATATTGGAATATGTAAACATCATCAGCGCCAGAATTGCGCCCATCACAATAATTATCGTCACTTCAATAAGTGTAAATCCAGTGTTTTTCATTTTCCTCATTGAATGAATCCTGTGTAGGGCGTGACGGAAACTGTTTTGCTGGAAGTTCCGTCTGAAATCGTAATGCTTGCATTACTTTCCAACGGGCTGCCCCAGACGTTAAAGTTAACGGTCGCCGTGCTTCCGGATAAAGTCAGGCCGGCCGGCAAAACATGCGTCGCGGAATCTTCACCGGGGAAATCATAGGCATTAGCCGTCACCCCGTTATACTTGTGCTGCAAGGTATAAGAATTGCCGGAAAGAAGCAATCCCCAAGTACCGTTATTCAAGCCATAAGCGGTATCGGCATCGGACATGGCCCGAAATTGCGCATAACGCAAATTGGCCTTTAATATTTCCGCTTCAACGGTAACATTGTAATATGTCTGTGATGTATAACGTGTCACCGCAACTACGGCAACTACGGCAAGGACTAAGAGGATGGCGAAAAATTCAATTAAGGAAAATCACGCCGGATGTTTCACGTTAATTCTGCAACATTTAATATTCATCTCTATCCGCTGTAAAAAGAGTAACGATAATC
>CAYYBK010000275.1:0-2458 GCA_964470015.1 uncultured Syntrophales bacterium | reverse complement strand
ATCAACCGGGGCGAAACTCTGATCACGGGGCAGCTATTTAAAAATATATTAATGAAATAAATATATTGCCCAGATTGCGAAAAGTTTATAAGCTTTTTCAACCGACCGGCGGCGTTCCCGGCGCGGATTTATCCGGGCAGTAGACTCTTTTTATTTTTTCTACGATATTCGTTGTTGATTTGTCTTTTACCTCCGGGATAATAATTACGCGCCCCCCCCATTTTTTAACTTCATCCCGTCCCACGATTTTTTCTTCCGGCCAGTCGCCGCCCTTAATCAGTATATCCGGTTGTAAATAGCAGATCAGTTCCAGCGGCGTAAGTTCAGGAAATACGGTTACAAAATCAATAGATTCCAGCGCGGCCAGGATTTCAGCGCGTTCTTCTTCCGGAGTAAGCGGCCTTTTTTCCCCCTTAATTGATCTTACCGAATTATCGCTGTTAAGCGCCAGCACCAGAATATCTGCGCTATTTTTTGCTTCCCGCAGATAACGTACATGTCCGACGTGCAGGATATCAAAACAGCCGTTGGTAAAGGCTATTTTCTTGCCTTGCAGGCGCAGCGCTTCCAGTTTTTCTTTGAGCTCCTCTTTTACTAGAATTTTATTCATTCTTACTCCTTACATCGGGGCGGAATATTGCAGCACCCGGGCCAGCGTCAACACTGCTACTTTCTGCGCTCCGGCTTCCAGCAATACCCTGGCGCATTCGTTTATTGTCGCCCCGGTAGTATAGACATCGTCAACGAGAATGATGCTTTTCCCGGAAAGGTTTTTCGCATCTGTGACGGCGAATGCCCCGCTGATATTCTTTTCTCTTTCCTTTTTATTCAGGCCGGTCTGAGTTAAAGTAAACTTATGTCTTTTTAGCAAGGAAAAATTTACCGGCAGCTTATGTTTTTTGGCGAGCTCTTCCGCCAGAAGCAGTGATTGATTGAATCCCCGTTCTCGAAGTCTCTTAACATGCAACGGCACCGGAATGAAAAGAGAATATTCCGGTACGGCAAAATCCGGGAAAGAAAAATCAGCCATAAAAGAACCCAGTACACGCCCCAGATAAATGTTGCGTTTGTATTTGAAGTTATGGATGGCATCAGTAATAATTGTTTCGAAATCTGCTACCGCGCGGGCTTTGGTATAGAAGGGCATATTCTCGAGACAGTTACCGCAAATATGATTTTCTGCCGGGCTTGCCCGAAAAGGTATGCCGCAGATCGGGCAGATACCGCCGTTGATGAAACGGATTTGTTCCCGGCAGGAAGGGCAGAATCCCCGGATTTGCGGAAAATTCAGCAGCGCGGTGCAGGCCGGACACTGCGGGGGGAAAATAATATCACCGACATCATTTAAAATCGTTGTTAAACTCAATGCATTCCTTTGCCCAGCCGTTTTATTTCCGTGGCGCTTTCGGCAATTTCCATGCGGGGAGCATCCCAAAGATTTTCGATATCATAAAAAGACCGCAATGAATCCAGGAAGACGGAGATAACTATGTCATCGTAGTCCAGAAGAATCCATTGTCCGTTAGCTTCCCCCTCTACTCCCAGCGGCTGTATGTCCGCTTTCTTCAAGTATTGCTGAATGGCGGCACTAATGGCCTGCGTCTGGCGCTCGGTCGCACCGCTGCAAATAATCATATAATCGGTAAAGGAAGAAATTTCTTTGACATTTAAAACGACGATGTCTTTTGCTTTTTTCTGTAAGGTGGCATTGATGCAAGAAAGAAGACGTTTTGCTGTTTCATTTTTTTTTGCGGGCAATTAAACCTCCTTTGGGGGATTATTCCGGTTGGAGATAACAAAAGTACTTTTCGTTTTTCCAACCTGATATTATTATGCCATAAACAACAGAAGTTAACAATGAGCGAATGAGTTGAAAAACCTTTTGTTGCGCAGCAGCAGATGCAGTGCTGATCGGGAGTTTGGCTGTTGTGAAAAAAAACAGGCTATGATAGATACAAACTATCTTCAGCTTAATCTCTTGATAATAAAGGATTTTATTGTGCAGGATATTTTGAAAACCGTGCATGTACACATACCTTTTGATTTCCTGCCCCGTTTCCGGGAAACGATTATTAAGGAAAAAATGAACCTGGAAATTTATTTCAGTCATTCCGTTCTTAACGGACTGGACATGGAGCTCTGCCGTAATACGGCAGAATTTATTAATAATAACGGTGTCGGGGTTACTTTTCATGCCCCTTTTATGGATTTGCGACCGGCGGCGTTGGATAATAAAATCCGCCAGGCCAGTTTGGAAAGATTGAAACAGGTGTTTGAACTTGCCCCTTACTTCCATCCGCGCCGAATTGTTTGCCACCCATCCTACGACCACCGCTATTATGTATCCTGCGACGACGAATGGCTGGCGGCCGGAGCGGCGACATGGAATGAACTAATCGGTCTGGCCGAAAAAGCAGGAACAATCATTGCTCTGGAAAATGTTTATGAACGGGATCCT
>CAYYBK010000274.1:0-2470 GCA_964470015.1 uncultured Syntrophales bacterium | reverse complement strand
TTATTGACTCCTGTGACTGTTTTTTCGTTCCGACAAAAAGAATTTCCCTGTTCTGACTGACCGTGTCCACAACAAAGTTATAGGCTGTCTGGAATAAACCGACGGTCTGCTGCAGATCAATAATATAGATGTTATTCCGGGCACCGAAAATATAAGGCTTCATTTTCGGATTCCATTTATTGGTTTGATGACCGAAGTGGACACCTGCTTCCAGCAACAGCTTCATTGAAATTACTGACATACTTTTCTCCTTATTTGTTTTTTACCTCCATCTCCTTCACCTTGACGCAGCACACTTATTGGGTTAAGCAACATGCCCGCAATCGGGAGATGTGTGAAGTTTGGCGGCACTTAACATAAATAAAACATTTATTCAAGCCCAAATAACCGTTTTTAATTAATATTTATATCCTATTTTTGCTCATGTCGAGTAATCGGCATTTATTTTGACATAGTCATGGGAAAGATCCGAGGTATAGACGCAATATGATTTATCGCCGCCTCCCAGCTGAACGCGCACGTCGATACGGTCTTTCTGATATATTTCTTTTAATTTACTTACGCTTATATTGACCGGTGTATCCTGGGAAAAAACGATTAAATCACCGATGGCTAGACTGATTTTTTCTTTCTCCAAAGGTATGCCTGAAGATCCAAGGGCGGCAATAATTCTTCCCCAGTTGGGATCTTCACCAAAAAAGGCTGTCTTCACCAGATTGGAGTTCGCGATGGAATACGCGGCCTTACGGGCATCGGAACGCGATTAAGCTCCGTCGACCGTGACGGAAATGAATTTTGTAGCTCCTTCCCCGTCCTTGATCACCGCCTGAGCCAGTTCCATCAAAACATCGGACAACATGTCGCGGAATCTCTGTAAACGCGCCTGGGCCCTCTCCAGCGGATTATTACCGGCCAAACCGTTTGCCAAGATAATGGCCGTATCGTTGGTGCTCATACAACCATCAACGCTTATTGTATTAAAAGTGGAATCGATGGCCTGATGAAAGACCGTATTTAGAGCTTTAGCGTCAATCAGCGCGTCCGTCATTACATAAGTAAGTAAAGTAGCCATATTGGGTTCAATCATTCCGGCGCCTTTGGCAATACCGCATATAGTTATATCCCTGGCCCCCACAATACCGCGGCGAATGGCAATTTTGGGATATTTATCCGTAGTCATCATTGCTTCTTCCGCATCTTCGATACCGAATTCGTTTAAACCCTTCACAAGCTTGCCCATTCCGCTTTCAATCTTTTTAACGGGCAACCGTCTGCCGATTACGCCGGTGGAACCAAGCAAAATATATTCTTCTTTAATTTTTAAGTGTTTCGCCAAGGCGGCCGAAACACTCAGCGCATCCTGATAGCCATCTTTACCGGTAGCGGCATTGGCACAACCGCTGTTTGTTATAATTGCCTGGGCCACTCCTCTCTTCACGCGCTCGGCATCAATCAATACCGGCGCTGCCTTGAAGGTGTTTTTTGTAAAAACAGCGGCGCATTTCGCGGGTACGGTAGAATAAATTAAAGCCACATCTTTCTGCTGGCCTTCTTTTATGCCTGCGGAAATGCCGTTAGCCAGAAAACCGGGTACATTTATTTTTATTTTTTCTTTTACCATAATGCTTACTCCTCTTGCTATCACCTAAGCACCACAGCATTTTTTGTATTTTTTCCCGCTACCACAGGGGCAAGGATCATTACGACCGATCTTTTGCCCTTCTCTCTTTACCGTCTGTGTTGCCGGAATATCTTCGCCACGGCTTAGAATATAGTCCTGTTTTTGCTTCTGTCTGATTTCTTCGACTTCCTCTTCCCGTTGAATTTTAACGAGACATAGTTTCTCCAAAGTATCATTTTTTATGCGGTAGATCATGTCCATAAACATTTCATAACCTTCCCGCTGATATTCGCGAACCGGATCTTTCTGGCCATAGCCACGCAAACCGATTCCTTCTTTCAAATGATCCATCGACAACAGATGTTCTTTCCAGTGGGAATCAATTGCTTGCAGCATGATCACCTTTAATAAATAATCCATGAGCTCCTTGCCGAAAGATTGTTCCTTATCATGCAGGAGTTTTCGGACTTCCCGAACGATCAGCTCGCGCATTGCTTCCTTGGAGGTTATTTCTGCGGCGTTTGCTATATTCAGTTTTATATTGTACTGTTTGTATACCGCGTCTTCCAGGCCTTTCAGATTCCATTCGTCAAAACGCATTTTTTCGTTGGCATATTCGTCGAGAAGATCCTCCGTGATATCTTCAACCATTTCTTCAATATCTTCCCATAAGCTCTCTCCACGCAACACCTTTTTACGTTGTTCGTATATAACTTTTCGCTGCTTGTTCATTACATCGTCATATTCCAGAAGATGCTTGCGGATATCAAAGTTTTGGCCTTCTACCCGTTTTTGGGCATTTTCTATCGCCCGCGAGATATATTTATGTTCGATCGGTTGATCTTCTTC
>CAYYBK010000273.1:0-2474 GCA_964470015.1 uncultured Syntrophales bacterium | reverse complement strand
AGGACGCTGCGGCGATTGATAAAAGACACAACATTTATTACGATACGAAAACAGGAACACTGGCGGCCGTTAACTTTTTTAAACAAAAAACGAAAGTCGTCTCTGTTGACGGCAGCACCGGTGTAAAAGAAGTTTCGGCGGCCCTTTTAGAGAAGCTGGCTTAAGCCGATTGGAAAATTTAATATAAAGCCTTCCATCACCAATCTGGAAGGCTTTTATATCTAAAAAATAGAATATGGAAAACATCAGAAACTTCAGCATAATCGCCCATATTGACCACGGCAAATCAACTCTCGCCGACAGGCTGATTCAGTTTACCGGAGTCTGCAACGAACGTAATTTTCAGGACCAAATCCTGGACAATATGGATATCGAAAGGGAACGCGGCATTACCATCAAAAGTAATGCCATATCCCTGCCCTATCATGCCCATGACGGGCAGAACTACATCCTGAATCTGATCGATACTCCCGGCCATGTTGATTTTTCTTACGAAGTTTCCCGTTCTCTGGCTTCGTGCGAAGGCGTTCTCCTGGTGATCGATGCCGCCCAAGGGGTGCAGGCGCAGACACTGGCTAATCTTTACCTGGCCATGGAGCACGATCTGGAAATCATCCCCGTCATCAACAAAATTGACCTGCCTTCCGCCGATATCAACCGCGTTCTGGAGGAAATCGATTCCGAACTGGGCCTGGACCCGGATAAGCATCTGAAATGTTCCGCTAAAGCGGGCATCGGCATTGAAGAAATTCTGGAAGCAATCGTCACCCGCATTCCTCCGCCACGGGGAAATGCTGATAATCCTCTGGCTGCCTTGATTTTTGATGCCCAGTACGACTCCTTCCGCGGCACTATAATTCACTGCCGCGTTTTCGAAGGCACGGTAAAAAGCGGCGACATTATACTATTTAAATCCAACGGCGCGACTTATAAAGTGGAGGAGGTAGGACATTTTCTGCTTAGCCGGGCGAAAAGAGATAAGCTTTCCGCCGGCGAAGTCGGGTACATCATTGCCGGTGTGAAAACAGTTTCCGATGTCCGCACCGGAGATACGATCACGCTGCAAGCAAAACCGTGTTTAAATCCGCTCCCCGGCTTTAAAGAAATTAAGCCGGTGGTTTTCGCCTCCATTTATCCGATTGCATCCGACGACTATCAGGATTTGGCCGATTCGCTCGATAAGTACAAGCTGAACGACGCCTCTTTTATTTACGAAAAGGATTCTTCCGCGGCCCTGGGGCAGGGTTTCCGCTGCGGATTTTTAGGTCTCCTGCATCTGGATATAGTGCAGGAACGGCTGGAACGTGAATATAATCTTTCCATCATTCTTTCCGTACCCAGCGTTCGCTACCGCTTTACGTTGAAGAACGGAACAATTATTCATGTCGATAATCCCGCTCACTATCCCGATCCCGCTGAAATCGCCAAAGGCGAAGAACCGTATATTCGCGCGTCAATGATGCTGCCCGAGCGTTACTTGGGTTCGGTGATGAAACTATGCATGGAAAAACGCGGGACCAATTCCAATCTTAATTATACCGGCCCGGGCCGGGCGGAGTTGACTTATGAAATGCCACTGGCCGAAGTAATTTTCGATTTTTACGACCGCTTCAAATCGGTGACGCAGGGTTACGGGTCATTTGATTACGATATCATCGACTACCGGGAAAGCAACCTGGTTTTGGTCGATATTCTGGTGAACGGGGAAAAGGTTGATGCTCTCTCGCAAATCGTTCACCGCGACCGCGCCCGCGCCCGCTCCCTGTCTGCCTGCGAACGCTTGAAAGAAGAAATTCCCCGGCAAATGTTCAAAATCGCCATTCAAGGGGCGATCGGTTCGGAAATCATCGCCCGCACGACCATTTCCGCTTTCCGCAAAGATGTAACAGCTAAATGCTACGGCGGCGATATCACCCGGAAGAGAAAATTGCTGGAAAAGCAAAAAGAAGGGAAAAAGCGGATGAAAATGATCGGCTCCGTAAGCATTCCGCAGAGCGCCTTTTTGGCCGTATTAAAATCCGACAATGATTGATTTTTAAAATTATTTGCCGCCACATCAAAACACGCTTTATTCCGGGGCCGCTGTATCAATCAACAAGATGCAAGATTCGTTATGCTTTACGGAAATGATGCCCTTGTTCTCGTTTGATTGATCTTCGTCGCCGATTTCTTCATTGACACAACAATACAATCTTTTTATACTCCCGCCAGTTTCATCAAATATCAAACATGATTATCAGGAGGATGTACTATGGAAGTAGTTCAGGGATTAGCGCATGTTGCCGTTGCCGTTACCAATATTGATGACGCCATAAAATTTTTTCAGGATAAGTACGGTGCACAACTGGATACAAGAAGATCACCGGACGGGAAGATTGATTTTGGATTGCACATCTCCGCGATTATGAAACTCGGGGCAATGGCTTTCGAGTTAATGCAACCCACGAAGGAAGGCGCCGGACCGGTTGGTAAAT
>CAYYBK010000272.1:282-2501 GCA_964470015.1 uncultured Syntrophales bacterium | reverse complement strand
ACCGACCGGCCAATGGCACTGCATTCTCAGCTTGAACTTGGCCTTTTTCTTGTCCTGGGCAAATGATTTTGTGGCACCCAGCATGGAACCGGCCACAGCGGTAAGACCGGCGGCAGTCCCGACTTTCAGAACGTCTCTTCTTGTCATCTCCTTTTTCTCCATATAAAGCCTCCTCTTTCTATTTGGTGGTTCATGTTTTTCGGCGCTATGCGCCTGTTATTGTTTTATATGACTCATCAGCCGCCGGTCTTAACCATGACGCTGGGCAGCCAGGTAATGATGCTGGGAACAAAAATCATGATAATCAAAGAAGCTACCATGATAAGTACATAAGGCACGATGCTGGTGTAAATGATCCGGATCGGCGTCTCGGGAGTCAGTGTTTTCATGTAGAAAAGATTATAGCCGAAAGGCGGAGTGATGTACCCCATGCAAAGATTGATCTGGAAAAGAACGCAGTACCAGACCGGATCGAATCCGAATTGCTTGATGACCGGATAGAAAATAGGCAAAACGAGCAAGATGATGCCTACGGGATCGAGAAAACATCCCAGAACAAAGACGATGATCATGGTAATGGTAAAAACGCCCCACTTGCCGATTTCCATGCCCATCAAAAATTGCTGAATGAAGGTTGCCCCGCCCGCACCGCAGTACACGGTAACAAACCCGGCGGCACCGAACATAATCCAGATAACCATGCCGGCCACGGTTGTAGTGCTGTAAATGCAATCCCGCAAAAACGCCCAGCTGGCTTCTCTTCTAACCAGCACGCAGAGGAAAACCGCGACACAGCCGATGGCGGCCGCTTCGGTGGGCGTGGCAATCCCGACAAAGATCGACCCCAAAACCGAAATAATAACGAGACCGGGCAGAATAACCGTCCGCAAGGCATAAATCTTTTCCTTCAGGTTGGACTTCTCCACTCGCGCCGGAGCGTAGTCGGGCTTAAGCCAGGTGAGAATCAGAATATAGGCGATGAACAGGGCCACGATAAACAATCCGGAGGTCATGCCGCCCGCAAAGAGCTTGCCGATGGATTCACCCGAAGTCATGCCGATGATGACGAGTGTGATGCTCGGCGGAATGAGAACGCCCATCGACCCGGCCGCGCAGATGGAACCGAAGATCAGAGAATCTTTATATCCCCGCTGGCGCATGGGTGGAATACCCACCAACCCGGCGGTAACGGTAGAAGCGGCACAGCTTCCGGTCATCGCCGAAAGCGCCGCGGCAAAACCGCAGGAACCGACGGCCAGACCGCCTCTGATTGACCCGGCGCAAACATAAAATGCTTCATACATGTCCTTGGCGATATTGCTCTTCGCCAGGGCGACACCCATAAAAATGAAAAGTGGAACTGCCGCCAGTTCCACCATCCACATGTACTTGAATACGCCGGTGACGACGGTAAACAATCCGTCCGGCCCCCAAAGAATCAACGCGGAAACAACGGCTACGGCGCCGAGGGCAAAAGCAAGAGAAATGCCCAACATTATTGCGCCAATCAACGCAGCAAACATTAAGATCGTAAGAAGTAGTTCAGGACTCATGCTTCCCTCCTTTAAATATTGGCGGATGATGATTTCGGGTTCAAAATCGTTCTGATGCCCTTTACTACCTCAGCGATACCCTGCAAAGATATAAGGATCATTCCGATAATAATCATAAATTTTACCCACCAGATCGGGTGGGAAAGAACCATTTCATCGACTTCATTCATCTCGTAGGATTTTAAGAAAAAGGCCCAACTGATCGGAATCAGAACGCCGGCCCAAACAAGAAGAAATACGCAGTTTATGATATCCAGTACGGCTTTACCCTTCTCGGATACGCGCTCGTAGAGCAAATCGACCCGGACGTGACCCTTATGGATAAAGGTGTATGCCCCGATCAAAACAAAATAGCTCCCGTACAAACGCTGGGTATAGCCATGCGCCCAAACGGTCGGGCTGTTGAAAACATACCGCAACACTACCTCCAACGAAAGCATGATTATACCTACATAAACAATCCACGACACCCATCGCCCCGAATACTCGCTGATGGCCTCCACTCCTCTAATAAATTTTCCCATGCATACACCCCTTAAAAAAGTCTTGCTGGAGCCTTTCATTATATTGAGCTACGATAGCTAGCATTGATCATACCAATATATGAATTAACAAAATAATATTATTGAAGTATTTAATATTAATGAGATATCTATTGCTATATGT
>CAYYBK010000272.1:0-272 GCA_964470015.1 uncultured Syntrophales bacterium | reverse complement strand
GTCTTCATTTAAATCAATTGATTAGCTCGAAAATTCCCCGCGAAGCGCTTTCTACTCAAAACCGGTAATATTGTAAATCGGAAACAAAAAGCATCCTCATTTAACGTAGCACTTAATTAACCAATCGTTATTACAAGCAATTAATACCTTTTTTGGCGGTTGCAGAACTACAACATTATTGTAATTCTGCAATATAGTTCCCCCGATCGCTTATTTTTTCTTCCGGCGACAAATAGTAGAAGGATCGACTTTCAGGTGCAGGGCCGCCCGCC
>CAYYBK010000271.1:1646-2510 GCA_964470015.1 uncultured Syntrophales bacterium | reverse complement strand
ACAAGCAATGGACGAGAACGCCTCTCTCCACGCCCAACTTGCAGAGAAGGACAAGAAAATTGAGCTTATAAAAAGTATCGCCGATAATTTTTCTTACGAATTAAAAGTTGTGAATCAATCTTTTAATTCTGAACATCGAATAGTGGAACTTTTTAGGATTCGTGCCGAAAACGCAGAAGCAGGGAACGCCGAACTGTGTAGGGAAAACGAAGTTTTACGAGAGCAAAATTTTGCCATGAATAAAACCATTGCCGAACTGCAAGAACGGCTAAAGGCGGTGGAGGAAGTGCATATAAAATACAACGGTATAATGAATACACTCCCAGATGCAATTATTAAGGACAGAGAAAAGGAGCCTTGGCAAGCAATCAAAAAGGCGGTGGGAAAATGACCAGCAAAAGCGATCCAGAAAATATCCAATGCCCAGTATGCGGTTATTACTGTAATGGCCTAGGAGGACATGGGTGCATAGATAAACCTAGCCTTTATTTAAAAATAAAGAAAGACCAACTTAAAACTAAACCGGATAAAATTGAGGTCGATAAAAAAACGAGGTTGCTAACATGATCAAAAACTACACATCAACAGTACCGGTAAGCAGAAGCATTCAGCACATAGAGGATTGCCTGATCCATCATGGGGCGCGGAATATTATGAAAATGTATGACGCCGATAAAAAACTTGAATCGTTATGCTTTATCATTGGCGTGGATGGCAAAGATATTCCGTTTAAACTCCCTGCAAATGTTTTAGGCGTAGAAAGAGTTTTAAGGGCAGCAATCAGGCGTCCGACTCCGGCCACCGATGCACGTGTTAAAGAACAAGCTGAACGTACCGCTTGGAAACTCCAAAGTGATTGGGTGG
>CAYYBK010000271.1:0-1636 GCA_964470015.1 uncultured Syntrophales bacterium | reverse complement strand
GGTGGATATTCAGATGTCGTTGATCGAGCTTAATCAAGTGGAAATCATGCAGGTATTCCTAGCTTATGTTTATTTCCCGGCACAAAAACAGACCTATTTTGAGAAGATCAAAGGCAACGGCTTTTTACAGCTAACGGAGAAAGCGTGATTTACTGAACAGAATGCTTGAGCGGATGAGATGGAAATGAACTTGACCAACGTATTTATATAATATATTTTAAAGGGGTATTTATGGAGTTACGAGTAGAAGTGCCAGTTTTACCGATAGAGGGATTTGTTAGAATAACCGACCTGTGTAACTATGAAGGTGAAAAAGGAACCAGAAAGGGAATTCTCGGAATTTCTCGATCAACATTCCTAAAAGGAGTTAAAGAGGGCCGTTTCCCAAAACCGGAAAAGCTGGGGAAAAGAACTGTTGCTTGGCGTGCTCAAGATATCAGAAATTTAATTGAAGGGAATCAGAACAAACAGTAATTTAGGGGTTGTTTTGGGGACGCTAATTCAATTCCCCAAAATCAATATTGAATAATATTAAATGCATATCCCGTCTGTTCAATTCCCTGCACCGCCACCAGATATTGAACAGGGTTGGAGAATAAGCTCAAACCCTGTTTATATTACTAATTAGTGATGATTGATCGTATTGCCAAACCGGACGATTTTAGCTTTAACCCCTCCCCTCTGATTCGGAATCGGCATCTCCAATCGACGCTGGCCAGCGCGCATATCCGCAATATCGGCGATAATTCTCTGCAAAAAAACTCGCAGGAAATAATAATCAATACTTCCTGCAATTCCCGTCTGCTTTCTTTTTTGTCCCGTCGACCCGACGCCAAAGGATTGATTATTCTCCTGCACGGCTGGGAAGGGTCTTCCTCTTCCGCTTATATTCTGGCCGCCGGAAATTTTTTTTACAATGCGGGATTCTCTGTCTGCCGCTTGAATCTGCGCGACCACGGCGATTCCCATCATCTGAACGAGGGACTTTTTCACGGCGCACTGATCGAAGAAACATTCGATGCCGTAAGCAGAATAGCTCAAACGGCCGATAATCCGCACATTTACATCATCGGTTTTTCTTTGGGAGCTAATTTCGCTTTGCGCATCGGCGGCAGGCATGCGCAAACTCCCGTAAACGGGTTAAAACACATTTTTGCCATAAGCCCGCCGCTTGATCCCTACAAGACTACCTTGGCAATCGACAACGGCTTCTTTTTTTATCGCAAATATTTTCTCAAAAAATGGAAACGATCGTTATTGAAAAAGCAGCAGCTTTTTGCTCATAAGTATGACTTCGGCAAATTGCTGCATGCAAAAACCTGCATGGAATTAACAAAATACATTATGCCCTATTTCCCGGAATTCCCTTCTCACCGGGATTATTTTAATCTATATACTTTGAAGAATGATTTTTTTCAGAGGCTCCATGTGCCGGTTACCATAATAATTTCGCAGGATGATCCGGTAATTCCGCTTGATGATTTTTCCAAATTAAGGGAAAATAATTTTTTTAAAATCTCCCGGCAGCGGTATGGTGGCCATTGCGGATTTCTCGATATTCTCCCCTTGAGTTGCTGGTATCAACGGATCATTGCCGCGATGATCGACTGATTCAGGTTTTTTATGGAAATGAACA
>CAYYBK010000270.1:0-2527 GCA_964470015.1 uncultured Syntrophales bacterium | reverse complement strand
GCCTCCGGCTGCGAAAGCCGGTCTTTGCAAGTATTAAGGAGAATGGTCATGACAAACATTACAGATCAGGCAATAAAAGTACGCAAAGGAGAGGAATTAGACGCCGGAAGAATTCTGGATTTTCTCAAGGACAAGATTTCAGGGCTGGGAAACGAGCTTGAAATAAGCCAGTTCCCCAGCGGATTCTCCAATCTTACCTACTGCCTCCGGTCCGGCAATAGGGAGTTTGTTTTGCGGCGTCCTCCCTTTGGGAAAAAGGCAAAAACCGCCCATGACATGGGCCGGGAATACAGGATATTGCAGGCGCTTAAACCAGTTTTCCCATACTGCCCCGCCCCGCTTGCTTACACCGATGATGAGTCCTTTATCGGCTGCCCATTTTACATAATGGAGAGAATTTCCGGAATAATACTGCACAAGACCGTCCCGCCTGGCATTAACTTCTCCCCCGCCGATGCCCGCAAGCTCTGCACGGCCCTGCTGGATGTTCAAATCAAACTGCATTCCATCGATTATAAAGCCATTGGACTTGCCGCACTGGGAAATCCGGAAGGCTACGTGGAAAGACAGCTGGACGGATGGAGCAGGCGCTTCATTGATGCCCGTACCCCGGATGCCCCCGATTACGCAAAAATTATGGCCTGGCTGAAAGACAAGAAACCGGTCACCCCGGTCAGGCCCGCCCTGATTCATAACGACTACAAATTCGACAATGTGGTTCTTGATCCTGCCGATCCGCTGAAAATAATCGGCGTACTGGATTGGGAGATGGCCACAATCGGCGATCCGCTGATGGATATCGGCAATTCTCTTGCTTACTGGGTAGAGCGCAACGATCCGGAAAGCCTGCAACTGATCCGGCTGATGCCCACGGACATGCCGGGTGCGCTGACCAGGAAAGAGCTGATCGAAATTTATGCAAAACGCACCGGCCTGCCCGTTTCCAATTTTGATTTCTATTACTGCTTCGGACTTTTCCGTCTTTCCGTCATCGCCCAGCAGATCTATTACCGTTTTTATCACGGGCAAACAAATGATGAACGATTTCAGATGCTGGCATCCGCCATAAAAATACTGCAAGAAACAGCAACGCGAGTCATTGACAATTCAAATTTATAATTAATGGAAATAAAGGAGGCTCTTCATGTCCAGGACGGTGTTCAATCTGGAAGGGAAAGTGGCGTTGGTAACCGGCGCGAGCCGGGGCATCGGCGAAGCCATCGCCAGTATGCTGGCGGCAAACGGGGCTCATGTCATCATCACCGGCCGTAACTTCGGCACGCTGGCCGCTGTATCCGAAAGCATACTAAAGTCAAACGGACAGGCAACGCCGATCACCTGCCATGCCGGAGAAATGGAGCAGATTAATCGGCTTTTCGCAACAATCCGGGAAAAATTTCCCAAGCTCGATATTTTAGTCAACAACGCCGCCACTAACCCGTTTTTCGGCGATGTTCTTTCCGCCGATGAGCGGGCTTGGGACAAAACTTTTGCCGTAAATCTGAAGGGGTTGTTTTTCATAAGCCAGCAGGCGGCAAAAATGATGAAAGCGGCAGGCGGCGGAGCTATTGTCAATGTAGCATCGGTCAACGCCATCCGTCCGGCGCCTTTTCAGGGGATTTACTCCGTCACGAAAGCGGGGATAATCGCCCTGACGCTTTCCTTTGCCAAGGAACTTGCCGCTTTCCACATCAGGGTAAACGCCTTGCTGCCCGGCCTTACGGATACGAAATTCGCATCGGCATTAACGCAATCGCCCGAGATCATGAAAATGGTACTACCCATGATTCCGCTGGGCAGAATAGCGCGGCCGGAAGAAATGGCCGGCGCCGTACTCTATTTAGTTTCCGATGCGGCATCTTACACTACCGGTGCCTGCATCAATGTGGATGGCGGCATGCTTACCTAATTTTTAATGAAATACCGACGCATCGACTATTGCCAGTTCGCTCATTGTATGTTATTTCACGCACCGCTCCAAGTTTAGGAAGCAGACTGATCGTTTCGGCGGATTTTCTGTAATGGTCACAGACATTAAAGCCAATGATGGATTAAAACAGCTGATCGCGCTTATAAAAAAACTGCGCGCGCCGGACGGCTGCCCCTGGGACAGGAAACAGAAGCAGGAAGATATCGGCAAATATATTCTGGAAGAAGCCTATGAAGTCGTTGAATCTTTAGAGAGCCGAGACCGGCATGCCCTGCAGGAAGAGCTTGGTGATCTGCTTTTTCAGGTGCTTTTTCTCGCCGAAATGGGGGAAGAGGCCGGAACTTTTTCTCTCGACGACATCATAGCGGGCATCAGCCAGAAAATGATCCGGCGGCATCCCCACGTCTTCGGCGATGTAAAAGTAAATTCCGTCGCTGAAGTAAAACAAAACTGGCAGCAGATTAAAAAAGAAGAGCGTGCGGCAAAAGGCACGACGCAAAATCCATTCGACAGCATACCGCGCAACCTCCCGGCGCTGAAACGGGCGCAGAAAATTACCGCCGTGGCCTCTTTGTATGGCTTTGACTGGGCAAAAAC